>NZ_JBFAMX010000202.1:0-16705 GCF_040659615.1 Nonomuraea sp. NPDC049784 | reverse complement strand
CCCGCGGGCATCCGAGGCGGCCTGGGACTACTTTTTGGTGGAGCGGGCGCGCGCGGCGGCGCGCAACGGCAGGACCCCTGCACGCGGGCCGCTGAGCACGTTGCTTCGGCACGACGCCCGCCATGCCACCCATTACGTCGCGACGCTGCGTGCGTGGCTGGAGGCGCAGGGCGATCCCGTCGCCGCTGCCGAGCACATCGGCGTCCACCCCAACACCATCCGCAACCGGCTTCGCAAGATGAGCGAGCTCGCGCCGCTTGATCTGGACGATGCCCGCCAGCGCCTCGCCATGATCATCACATTGGCTGCGCTCGCCGACTGACGAGCGGCCACGTTGTCATAGATGCACAATTCCGGCGGCGCGATTGTCGGTCACCCACAGCGCCGCCGGACTCGGCGCGGGCCATGCTGACGTCGACAACGGCATTCGTCCTGGTACGGAGGTAGGACATGGTCGGCGCCGAACGCATCGGCAACTGGCCGCGATCAGTGATCGTGGTGGGCGCGGGCATCGTAGGTCTGTCGACCGCGTGGTTTCTGCAAGAACGCGGAGTGCAGGTCGACGTGGTCGACCGTGGCGGCGTGGCGGCCGGCGCATCCTGGGGCAACGCCGGCTGGATCGCACCGGGTCTGGCGATCCCGTTGAACGAGCCGTCCGTGCTGCGCTACGGCTTGCGCTCCCTGCTGAACCCCGCCGCCCCGCTCCACGTCCCGGCCGGCATCGATCTCGGACTATGGGCGTTCCTGGCCCGATTCGCCGTGAACTGCCGCTGGTCGTCGTGGACCCGGGCGGTGCGCGCCAACCTGCCTCTCAACGACCAGTGCATCGAGGCCTACGACGTGCTCGCCGCCAACGGCGTGCGCGCGCCCATCGTTCAGGCGCCGATCACCGCGGCGTTCCGCACAGCCCGCCAAGCCCAAGGCCTGCTGCATGAGCTGGAGCGGCTGAGCAGGGCGGGACAACAGGTCGATCACGTCACGCTGGACCGCGAGCAGCTGGCCCGGCACATGCCGCTCGCCTCCGGCGCATTGCAGACGGGTGTGCGCATCGACGGGCAGTGCCACGTCGACCCCGGCCGCTTCGTTCATGCCCTGGGCAGGGCCGTCATGAGCCGAGGCGCCACCGTCTACAACTTCGAAGTCTCCGACGTGCGAACCGATGACAGAAGAGTCGTCGTCCTGTCCGACAAGGGCACCGTCGTGTCCGCTGACGCTGTGGTACTGGCCACCGGCGCCTGGCTTCCCCGCCTGGCCTCCCGCTGGGGGGTTCGCGTGCCCGTACGGGCAGGCCGGGGATATTCCTTCACCGTGCCGGTGGAACGCCCCATCTCCGGCCCGATCTACCTGCCGGACGTCCGGGTTGCCTGCACGCCCTACCGGGAAGGGCTGCGCGTGGCGGGAACCATGGAATTCCGCGACCCCGACGCCCCGCGCGTCCCGGCTCGGCTGGAAGCGATCATCGCTTCCGCCCGTCCCCTCCTGGAGGGGGTGCGGTGGGAGGAACGCACCGACGTCTGGGTCGGGCCCCGGCCGGTGACCCCCGATGGGCGGCCGCTCATCGGCGCGACCAGGGCGCCCGGGATCTACGTGGCCGGGGGACACGGCATGTGGGGGCTGGCCCACGGCCCCGCCACCGGACGCCTGCTGGCCGAACAGATCACCACCGGCAAGCAGCCCGCCGAACTACGTGACTTCGACCCGCTGCGGTGAACAGCGGGTCATCGAGGGCCGAACTCGAGCGCGGCGTCGCGATCCAGCGGAAAGATCGGCCGCCTCAGGTTCCGGTACGGCAGCCGATGCAGGTCCTGGTCCACGCCCCCCGGCGTGAGCGCCAGCATCCAGTCCGCGGCGGCCTCGAACAGCTCGGGCTCCAGGTACCCGATCTTGACCGTGACCACGTCGGCCCCGGCGACGTCCACCCCCAGGCGCCGGTACGACTCCAGCAGCCGGTACTGCATCCGGCGCGAGGTCAGGAAGACGCTCAGCCCGCCGATGCGCACACTGGCCACACGCCCACCGTCGGGGTCGTCGGCCAGCGCCTCCAGCGTGCCCTCCAGCAGGAGCGGCCCCGGTGGGCGCGCGTCGACGCGGCCGCCGGCGCGTACGCTGACCGGCGAGCCGATCGGCAGGTGCCCGATGCGCGCCACCGCCTCGGGGTCGAACAGGGAGGCGTAGACGGCGCGGACCGAGCCGTCGCGGATCTCGGGCCTGGCCAGCATCCGCTCCAGGGCGTAGGTGACGTCGTCGGCACCGCCCGCGCCCGGGTTGTCGCCGGAGTCGCTGATGAAGTACGGCCGGGCCGAGCTCTCCTTCAGCGCCGCGTCCAGGCACTCGTCCATGGAGCCCGTGGGCGCGACGAAGGCGAAGTCGTCGCGTGCGTCCCAGAACGCCTGCCCCAGCTCGCGCGCCGCCCGCTCGGTGGCGGCGGCGTCGGTGCCGGTCGCCACGACCGCGCCGGTGCAGCGCGGCTCGTCGGCCCACGCGAAGCCGATCCAGATCGCCGCGTCGATCACGCCCGGCCTGGCCTCGATGTCCGGGATGCGGGCGTAGAGGCTGCGGGCGGGTTCGACGCGGGTGCTGGTCATCTCGCCGGGCAGCAGGATCGGCACGTGGACCAGCGCCTTGTGCGGCCGGTCGCCGCGTCGCAGCGCCTCGACGAGGTTGCGGGCGGCGCGCTCGCGGGTCTCCCAGACGTCCACGTGGGGTGCGGTGCGGTAGCAGGTCAGCAGGTCGCAGCCGTCGAACAGGGTGGGGGAGACGTTGCCGTGCAGGTCCATCGCCGCCGACACCAGCGGCTCCGAGCCGATCACGGCGCGGATGGCGGTGATGAGGTCGCCTTCGGCGTCCTGGCGGCCGACGACGCTCATCGCGCCGTGGATGTCCAGCAGCACGCCGTCGAACGGGCCGTCGGCCAGGCCCTGGACGATCTCGGCCCGCCAGGCGTCGTACGCCGCAGGTTCGACCGCTCCGCCCGGCAGGGCGCGGGCGTGGACGAGCGGCACCCATTCCACCTCGGCCGCCCACGGCTCGCCGCGCCAGCCGTACCTGTCCAGCAGGGCCTGGCCGCGGGTGACCTCGAAGTCGGCGGTGCCGCTCAGGTGCGGCGAGAAGGTGCTGGACTCGATGTGGATGCCGCAGACGGCGATACGCAAGGACACTGTGGTGCTTTCTAGGAGGGGTGGATGTCGGCTGTTTCGCGGAGGAGCTTGCCCAGTCCGATCAGGGCCGCGTCCGGGCCGGCGATGCTCGCCTCGATGGACAACGACTGGGTCAGCGGCGGCAGACAGCGCTCGTAGAGCATGCCTTTGACGGCCGCCACGTAGACGCCCAGGCTCGACAGTGCGCCGCCGATGACGACGCTGTCGGGATTGAGGAAGTTGACCAGGCCCGACAGGGCCACGCCAAGCAGCCGGCCGGCCTGGCGTACCAGGGTCACCACAGCCGGGTCGGCGTCGACGGTGGCGGCGATGATGTCACGCGTGCTGGCCACGGGAAGGCCGCGCCCGGCCAGTTCACGGGCCAGCGCGGCGCCGCTGGCGACGGTCTCCAGGCAGCCGCGGCTGCCGCAGGAGCATTCGCGCTCACCGCTGTCGGCCACGCGCACGTGGGTGATGTCGCCGCTCAGGCCGCCTCCACCGCGGTAGATCTGGGCGCCGTTGACCAGGCAGCCGCCGATGCCGGTGCCGGCCTTGACGTAGATCATGTCGCCGGACTCGCGGCGGGTGATGTATTCGCCGATCGCGGCGGCCTTGGCGTCGTTGTCGATGACCGCGGTCACCTCGAAGCGGTCACGCAGGTCGCTCTGGACGTCGTATCCGCTCCAGCCCGGCATGCGGGCCGGCCCGATGACCCGGCCCTGTGGGAACTCCACCGGCCCCGGCAGGGCCATGCCGACGGCCAGCAGCCGCTGGCCAGGCGCGTGAGCGGTCCTGACGCCGTCGAAGGCCGCGGTGACCTCGTCGAAGATCGCCTTGGGGCCTGCTCCTATATCGACGGCGAGCTCCTCGGCCGCCAGCAGGGCTCCGGACGGTGAGCACAGGCCGACGCGGGCATGGTGGGCGCCCAGCTCGGCCACGGCGAACACGCCTCCGGCCTCGCGCAGCCGGAGGATCCTGGGACGACGCCCGCCAGTGGAGGCACCCACACCCTCCTCCAGGATCGCGCCCTCCTCCAGCAGGCGGCGCACCACGCTGGAGACCGTCGACGGAGCCACCTGCAGGGTCTCCACCAGATCAGCGCGGGAGGTGGCCTTGCCGCTGGCCAGCAGGCTCAGCGCCTGCTCGCGCAGTTTGGCGGGGTCCGACATGCCTCTCCTCCCTGGTGGACACAACAGACGCCCATCATCGAGCACGAAGTCGATCAACGAAAGGCTTCCGCCGCGGACTCTATCCCGAAATAAGTGAGGTGAACAAAGTGGATTTTTCGCATTGACTTACTACTTACACCTCTATACATTCTCCGCCTGAACGGCCCCTGGAGGGCACACCCACGTCTCGACGAGGAGAATCATGGGGACGAGAATCCGCATCGTGTGCGGCGTGGTGGCCATCGGGCTCGGCTTGACCGCCTGCAGCGCGGGCGCCGGCAGCGGTTCGCAGCAGGGCAGCGCGCAGGGCAAGGACACCGCGACCGTGGCCTTCCGCACGCCCAATTGGATCCTGCCGATCTCGGCCCCTGGCTTCACCCAGGGCGAGAACGAAATCTTCTCCACCGCCCTGTACCGCAAGCTGTACGCCTACAAGCTCGACGGATCCAGCACCGACAACGTCGATCCCGGACGGTCGCTGGCCGAGCCGCCCGTCGTCAGCGACGGCGGCAAGACGCTGACCATCACGCTCAAGGACAACACCTGGTCCGACGGTAAGCCGATCACCACCAAGGACATCCAGTTCTGGTGGGACCTCGTCACCACCAACAAGGACAAGTGGGCTTCCTACAAGCCCGGCGGCTTCCCCGACAACATCTCCGCCTTCAAGGTCAAGGACGACAAGACCTTCTCCCTGACCACCACGAAGGCGTACAACACGGCCTGGTTCGTCGGCAACCAGCTCAACCGGATCGTCCCGCTGCCCCAGCACGCCTGGGACAAGGGCGACGCCAAGAAGACCTTCGAGGAGCTGACCGCCGCCTCCAAGGATCCCAAGTCCTACGCGACCAACGCGCTGTGGAAGACCAACAGCGGCCCGTGGAAGCTGCAGAGCTACGTGCCCAGCGGCGAGGTGGTCCTGGCCAAGCAGGACACCTACTCGGGCACCGACAAGCCGAAGCTGAACAAGATCGTGCTGCGGCCGTTCACCGGCGACGACGCCGAGTTCAACGTGCTGCGCGCCGGGCAGATCGACTACGGCTACATCCCGCCGGCCAACCTGTCGCAGCAGGCCTACCTGGAGTCGAAGGACTACAAGATCTCCCCCTGGTACGGGTGGTCGATCACCTACCTCCAACTCAACTTCAACAACCCCAAGACCGGGGTGCTGTTCAAGCAGCCGTACCTGCGCCAGGCGCTGCAGATGCTCATCGACCAGCCCACCATCAGCAAGGTCATCTGGTCCGGCATGGCCGCGCCCACCTGCGGCCCGGTGCCGGCCAAGCAGGGCGCGCCCAGCGGCCAGGGCTGCGTCTACCCCTTCGACCCGGCCAAGGCCCAGCAGCTGCTGGAGAGCCACGGCTGGAAGGTGACCCCCGACGGGCAGACCACCTGCGCCGACCCCGCCCTGTGCGGTGAGGGCGTCGCCAAGGACACCCCGCTGAGCTTCACCGTCACCAGCCAGTCAGGTTTCGCCGCGACCACCAAGATGTTCGCCGAGATCAAGTCGGCGATGGCCAAGGTCGGCGCGCAGCTGACCATCAAGGAGGTGCCCGACTCCGTCGCGGTCACCCCGGCCTGCAAGCCGGAGGAGTCCAAGTGCGACTGGGACATGTCGTTCTTCGGCTCCCAGGGCAGCTGGTACTACCCGGCCTTCGCCTCCGGCGAGCGCCTGTTCCAGACCGACGCCCCCGTCAACCTCGGCAGCTACAGCAATCCCGAGGCCGACAAGCTCATCGAGAAGGCGCAGTTCTCCGCCGACGCCGGTGCCCTGCAGGAGTACAACGACTTCCTGGCCAAGGACCTGCCGGTGCTCTGGATGCCCAACCCCGTCTACCAGATCTCGGCCTACAAGTCGGGTCTGCAGGGCGTCGACCCGCAGGACCCGATGAACCTGATGTACTTCCAAGACTGGTCCTGGAAGAGCTGACCGTTGACCCGGTACCTCCTCACGCGCCTGGGTCAGGCCCTGGTCATCGTGATCCTGGTGACGCTGATCACGTTCGTGATCCTGCACCTGCTGCCCGGAGGCGCGGCGCGGGCCATCCTGGGCAAGGAGGCGACGCTCGAGCAGATCGCCTCCTTCAACCACGAGATGGGGTACGACCGGCCGCTGTGGGAACAGTACGCGCTGTACCTGCAGCGGCTGGTCCGCGGCGACCTGGGCTACTCCTTCCAGCTCAACCAGTCGGTGGCCGAGGCCATCGGCCAGCGTCTGCCCAAGACCATGCTGCTGTCGCTGGGCTCGACGCTGCTCGCGGTCGTGGTGGCCGTCCCGCTGGGCGTGGTGCAGGCCGTGCGCCGTAACCGCTGGCCCGACTACACCATCAACGGGCTGTCGTTGCTGGCGTACGCCACGCCGATCTTCTTCATGGGTCTCATGATGATCATTCTGTTCTCCCAGGTGTGGCCGGTCCTGCCGCCCGAGGCCCCGCAGGGCTTCACCCTGGCGGAGGTGCTGGCCGATCCCGCCGGGCTGGTGCTGCCCACGCTCACGCTGACGGTCCTCACCGTTGCGGTCTACTCCCGCTACATCCGCTCGTCCATGGTCGACAACCTGAACGAGAACTACGTCCGCACGGCACGCAGCAAAGGCCTGTCGGAAGGCCGCGTGATCGTCGGGCACACGCTGCGCAACGGCCTGTTCCCCGTCATCACCCTGCTCGGCATGTACCTGCCCGCGCTGTTCAGCGGCGCTCTCGTGGTCGAGCGGCTGTTCAACTACCCGGGCATGGGGCTGCTGTTCTGGCAGGCGGCGCTCAAGCGGGACTATCCGATCCTGCTCGGCGTCACGCTGCTGATCTCGGTGGCCACCGTGGCCGGCGCGCTGGTCGCCGACGTGCTCTACGCCACGGTCGATCCGCGTGTACGACTCAAGGCAGGCCGTTCATGACCACCACCGCGCCCCGATCATCCGGGCACGAGGAGGAGGCGCCCGTTCGCGGGATGTGGCGCCAGGGCCTCGAGGTTTTCTGCGAGAACCGGCTCGCCCTGGTGGGCGTGGGCATCTTCGCCCTGCTGGCGGCCTTCAGCTTCCTCGGGCCGGTCTTCTACCAGACAGACCAGGTCCACACCGACCTGACCAAGGTCTTCCTGACTCCCGGCACGGACGGGCACCCGCTCGGCGCCGACGGCGTGGGCTACGACCAGCTCGGGCGCCTGATGCTCGGTGGCCAGACGTCCATCGTGGTCGGGCTGGCCGCCGGCCTGCTGGCCACGGTCGTGGGGACCGTCTGGGGCGCCATCGCCGGGTTCGCCGGCAGCTGGGTCGACGCGGTCATGATGCGGGTGGTCGACGCGATGATGTCCATCCCCGCGCTCTTCCTGTTCATGCTCATGGCCTCGATCGTCACGCCCACGGTGCCGATGCTCATCGTCATCATCGGCGCCTTCGCCTGGCTCGGCCCCGCGCGGCTGGTGCGCGGCGAGGCGCTCACGCTGCGCACCCGCGAGTACGTCATCGCGATGCGCGGCATGGGCGGGACCGGCGGACGTGCGGTGCGCCGGCACATCATCCCCAACGCCATCGGCACGGTGATCGTCAACGCCACCTTCCAGGTCGCCGACGCGATCCTGTACGTGGCCTACCTGTCCTTCCTCGGCCTGGGGGTGCCACCGCCCGCGGCCAACTGGGGCGGCATGCTGTCCGACGGCCTGTCGGACACCTTCAGCGGCCACTGGTGGCTGCTGTATCCGCCGGGAATCGCCATCATCCTCATCGTCCTCGCCTTCAACTTCATCGGCGACGGGCTGAGGGACGTCTTCGAGGTCCGCCTCCGGCGGCGCTAGCAGGAGCTTTCGTACATGACCGCACCCAACGGGCCGCTGCTGCGGCTGCGCGACCTCAGCACCGACATCGCGCTGCGGCGTGGCACCGTGCACGCGCTCGACCAGGTCAACCTCGAGGTCCACCAGGGCGAGACGCTCGGCATCGTGGGCGAGTCGGGCAGCGGCAAGACCATGACCGTCCTGTCGGTCATGGGGTTGCTGCCCACGGGCGGTCGCGTCGCCGGCGGGGAGATCCTCTTCGACGGCCGCGACCTGCGCGGGCTGGAGGCCCACGAGCTGCGCAGAGTGCGTGGCGTCGAGATGGGCATGGTCTTCCAGGACCCGCTCACCTCGCTCAACCCCACCATGCGCATCGGTGCCCAGGTCGCCGAACCCCTGCGCGTCCACCAGGGCGTCGGCAAGGCCGAGGCGCGCGAGCGGGCCGTCGAGATCCTGCGCCGGGTGGGCATGCCCCGCCCTGACAAGATCGTCGACGATTACCCGCATCAGCTGTCGGGCGGTATGCGCCAGCGCGTGGTCATCGCCATGGCGCTCATCCGCTCCCCGCGCCTGCTCATCGCCGACGAGCCCACCACGGCGCTGGACGTCACCACCCAGCGCCAGATCCTCGAGCTCATCGACGACCTGCGCGAGGAGTTCAAGATGGCGGTCATCCTGGTCACCCACGACCTGGGGGTGATCGCCGGCCGCGCCGACAGGGTCGCCGTCATGTACGCCGGGCGAGTGGTGGAGACCGCCACGACCGCCGAGTTGTTCCGCTCGCCGCGCCACCGCTACACCGAGGCGCTCATGCGCGCCCTGCCCGAGGGCACCACGGATGGGCGCCTCTACAGCATCCCCGGCCTGCCGCCCGACCTGTCGCGGCCGCTGACCGGCTGCCGCTTCGCGCCCCGCTGCGGCTTCGCCACCGACGAATGCCGCACCACCGACGTCATCCTCGCCCCGGACGACGCCGGGAACGGGCATGAGTACGCCTGCCTGCACCCGGTCACCGAACCCGTCACGATCGCGGCGTCGTCCGGCCCGGCCCGGACCGCGTCCGACGCCTCCGACCCGATCCTGACCGTGCGGGACCTGGTCAAGGAGTACGAGGCCGGCGGTGCGGGGGTGCGCAAGGTCTCCGGGCGGGTCAGCGCCGTGGCCGGCGTGTCCTTCGAGGTCAAGCCCGGCGAGACGCTCGGCATCGTGGGCGAGTCCGGGTGCGGCAAGTCCACCGTGGGCCGTCTCGTCGCCGGCCTCGAAGCACCCACCACCGGCCAGATCGTCGTCGACGGCACCGACATCGCCACCCTGGACCGGCGCGCCCGCCACCGCATGCACCGGCAGGTGCAGCTGATGTTCCAGGACAGCTACGCGGCCATGAACCCGCGCATGCGCATCGACTCCATCCTCACAGAGCCGCTGGAGATCCAGCAGGTGGGCGACGCCGCCGCCCGCCGCGCCCGGGCAAGCGAGCTGCTCGACCAGGTGGGACTGCCGCGGCGAGCGCTGGAGCGCTACCCGCACGAGTTCTCCGGCGGGCAACTGCAGCGCATCGGGCTGGCCAGATCGCTGGCGCTGCGGCCACGACTGATCGTGGCCGACGAGCCGGTCAGCGCGCTGGACGTGTCGGTCCAGGCGCAGGTGCTCAACCTCATGCGCGAGCTGCAGGGTGAGCTCGGCCTGTCGTACGTGTTCATCAGCCACGACCTGTCCGTGGTCGACTACATGGCCGACCGCATCGGCGTGATGTACCTGGGCAAGCTGGTGGAAGTAGGCCCAGCCCACCAGGTGGTCCGCGCCCCGCGCCACCCCTACACCCAGGCGCTGCTCGACGCCGTCCCCTCGCCCGACCCCGGCCACACGCCCAGCCCGAGCACGGCCATCCGGGGCGAACTGCCGAGCGCGCTCAACCCGCCGACCGGCTGCCGCTTCCGCACCCGCTGCCCCTTGGCACAGGACGTCTGCGCCGACGAGCCTCCGCTGCAGGGCGGGACGCACCAGGTCGCCTGCCACTTCCCCCTTCGCCAGGAGACGCCGGCGACGTGATCGTCCGCCGGCTCGCACGTCCGACCGCCAGCCGTCTTCGGCCCCCGTCACACCGCCCGCACGATCGACGGGGGCCCCTCCTGGCGGCCACGCGCAGGTGTGCGATGCGGTCTCTCAAATCGTGAGGAGGTCGCCCTCGTGGGCGAACTCCGCCTCGCGGTACTCCTTGGCCAGGATGTCCAGCTCGTCGTCGGTGCGGTTCGGGGCGTGGTGGGTGAGGACCACGCGGCGGGCGCCGCAGCGGTTCGCGAAGGCCAGGGCGTCGGGGATCGTGGCGTGGCCGTAGCAGTCGGCGAGTGCCTGTTCGGCCGGGCGGAACTGGCCGTCGTGCAGGAGCACGTCGACCCCGGCGGCCAGCTCTTCGGCCGCCGGGCTGCCGAGCTGGGGGCTGTGGTCGGGCAGGTACGCCAGCGACTTCCCGTCGCCTTCGACCCGGATTCCGTGAGTCGTGCCGCCCTTGTGGACGATCTCGGCCACCCGCACCTCGTACCCCTCCACCAGGCCGTCGGCCGAGGGCAGGAATCGCCAGCGGCCGTGCAGCCCGGAAGGGGTGATGGGGAAGTACGGCGGCGACATGAGGCGGGTCAGCGTGACCAGCGGCTCGGGGGCGGGCAGGTACAGGTCCACCCTGGACTCCGCTTGGTCGAGCGGAGGGCAGAAGGGCAGGCCCTGCACGTGGTCCCAGTGCAGGTGGGTGAGGATGATCGAGCCGTCGTAGGCCCGCCCGGCCAGCAGCGCGGCCAGCCCCTGCAGGCCGGTGCCCGCGTCGAGGACCAGGCGGGGTACGTCGGAGTCGTCGGGGAGCACGGCGACGCAGCTCGTGTGGCCGCCGTACCTGACGAAGCCCGCGCCGGGGGCGGGGGTGGAGCCACGCACACCGAGGAGAGCGATCCTCACCGAGCCTCCGAAACCCGAGCCTCCGAAGCCGGTGCCTCCGAAACGCTGGAGTCCTCGCGGCGGTGGCCCTCGGCCAGGCGGGACAGGGCCTCGATCTCGATGAGGTCCGTCGGCGCCTCGGCCACCCGCACGGGAGTCAGAGCGGTGAGCGTGGCCGTGCGCAGGCCGCCCTCCAGGATCGCGCGCTCACCGAGGATCGCGCCGGGGCCCACCTCGGGCAGCGACCGGTCGTTCACCTCGACGCCGAGCACGCCGTCGAGGAGCAGGAACAACGACGAGCTGGGCTCGCCCTGGCGGACCAGCACCTCGCCTGCCTTGAGCGAGCGGATTCGCGGCTTGGCGCCGCCGCGCATTATGCGTGTGGACATCTCCCGCTCCAGTGCGGTCTCGGCGGCGGTGACGAGGACGAGAGAGTCCTCGAAGCCCCATGGCGTATGCTCGGCCCCCTGCTGGGCCGCCCATCTGGCGAAGTCGGTCACGCCCGCCTTGAGCGCGAGCCTGTCGTCCGCACCGTACACCCAGTGTCGGGGGAACGGGCTCGCGCCGTCGAGACCCATCTCGGCCCGGCCGTCGGCGTGCAGCGTCAGCGACAGCGTCGTCCACACCAGCGGTGACTGCATCCGCAGGTACGGCGGGTGAGAGACGCGGCGCGGGAACGGCAGCGCGGTCCTGCCACCGGCGCTCTGCCTGAAGCGCACCCAGCCGTCTCCCACCTCGGGCTCCGGCCGCAGGTCGGGCAGGCTGAAGGCGGCGAACCTCACGCCCAGCGGCCCCAGCCGCACGGAGGTGCTCCCCATGACCAGGCCACCGCCGTTCCCGTACGAGACGAGGCGGTCGCCGTCGAACTCGGCCCACGCCGTCAGCCGGTTCGCGAACCGGAAGCCGTCGGCCCCACGCATCGTCTCGAGGTCGCCGATGACGTCGGGCGGCGGGTCGTCGTAGTGGGTGATGCCCATCGTGAACGCGGGCTTGGTGTACCCCTTGACCGCTTCGGACGGGATCCATGACAGCGAGGTGACATGCGATTCGATTCTCATGTCCCACACCCTGCGCGCAGGACGCCGGATCGGCGAGGGCGCCACCCTGAGGAATCCGGGGGGTGCCAGCACCCCCAAGTCGCCGTCCTGGCACCCTTCCTGCGGGGGAGGGCGGCGATATCTAATCCCCCTTGTGGACCGCATTTCGATCGTGCTCGCGGACGACAACCTGATCGTCCGTGAAGGCGTGCGCGCGCTGCTCCTGCGCGACGCCGCTCTCGACGTGGCAGGCCTCGCCGCCGACTATGACGAGCTCGTCGAGGCCGCCGTCCGGCTGCGCCCCCAGGTCGTCGTCACCGACATCAGGATGCCGCCCACCTTCCAGGACGAGGGGATCCAGGCGGCCCGCGAGGTGCGCAAGCTGCTGCCGGGCACCGGTGTCGTGGTGCTGAGCCAGTACGACGATCCCGAATATGCCATCCGGCTGCTCGAAGGGGGCGCCGCCGGGTACGCGTACCTGCTGAAGGACCGGGTCGGCGACGCCGGCCTGCTCGGGCGGGCCATCAAGGAGGTCGCCGCCGGCGGTTCGCTGATCGACCCCTCTCTCGTACGGGAGTTGATCGAGCCCGCCCGCGACGAGGGCGAATTATCGCCGGAGGAGGAGGACCTGCTGCGGCAGGTGGCCGAGGGCCGTCCGGTGAAGGCCATCGCGGTGTCGCTCGGCCGCCCGCCCGAGTCGGTCAACGCCGCCGTCGAGCAGCTCTTCCTCGACCTGGCCAAGGGCGCCTCCGCTGGGCGGCAGGGCGCGCTGCGGCGGCTGCGGATGTTGCACACCGCGATCTTGCGCCGCGAGGAGCAGGGCGAGACGCTGTCCCGGCTGCTGCCGCATGGACTGGCCGACAAGCTGCGCCGCGACCGCGACGCGTTCGGCAGGACGGAGCGGCTGGACGTCACCGTCCTGATGTCGGACGTGCGCGGCTACTCCGGCATCGCCGAGTCCACCGACCCGGCCGTGCTCGCCGCCCAGCTCAACGCGCACCGCCGGGCCATGAACGCGGCCGTGCTCGGCGCCGGGGGCACGGTCATGCAGTACGTCGGGGACGCGGTCATGGCCGTCTTCGGCGCCCCCGACCCAGCCGAGGGCCACGCCGAGCAGGCCGTACGCGCCGCCTGCGACATGCACGCGCGCCAGCGCGAGCTGGACGCCGAATGGTCGCTGCGCGGGCTCGCCCCGTTCGATCTCGGCATCGGCCTGTCGACGGGGAACGTAGCGGCGGCACTGCTCGGAAGCGATGAACGGGTGGAGTACACCCTCGTCGGAGACACCGTGAATCTCGCCCAGCGCATGCAGGACCTCGCCCGCCCGGCCGGCACCGTGGCCGCGGAGTCCACCGTGCGCGCGGGCGGCCGCGGATGGCCCTGGCGACCGCTGGGCCCGCGAACAGTCAAAGGCCGTGCCAATCCCGTGAACGCGTATCACCTAGAGGTGAACTGATATGTCCTCTTTGCAGGCAGCCCTCCCTGTCGACGACCCCGCCACCGCGCCCGCCGTCCGCATCCGAGGGGCCCGCCGGACCTTCGCCGCCGAGCTCGCCCCCGTCCGCGCGCTGCGTGGCGTGGACCTCGACATCGACAAGGGCGGGTTCGTCGCCGTGATGGGCCCGTCGGGCTGTGGCAAGTCGACCCTGCTGAACGTCATCGCCGGTCTCGACACCGTGGACGAGGGCAGCATCGAGGTCGCGGGCGAGCGGATCGACGGCCGCGACGAGGACTGGCTGGCCCGCTTCCGCCGCCACCACGTCGGCTTCGTGTTCCAGTTCTTCAACCTGCTCGACGGCGTCTCGGCGCTGGACAACCTGGTCATGCCGGGCGTGCTGGCGGGGCGGAAGCGGCGGGCCGCGGAGAGCCGCGCCCGGGACCTGCTCGACCTGCTCGGCCTCGGCGACCGCGCACAGCAGGTGCCCGCGGTGCTCTCCGGCGGCCAGCGCCAGCGTCTGGCCATCGCCAGGGCGCTGGTCAACGAGCCGACGCTGCTGCTCGCCGACGAGCCGACCGGCGCGCTGGACAGCGAGGGCGGCCTCGAGGTGCTGGAGCTGTTCCGCCGTCTGCACGCCGACGGGCAGACCATCGTCATGGTCACGCATTCCCCCGACGTCGCCGCGGGGGCCGGCCGGACGGTGCTGATGCGTGACGGCAGGCTCTCATGACGCGGATCTGGCTGGGGCTGGAGCTGCGCCGGCGATGGCGGTCGCTGGTCCTGCTCGGCCTGCTGGTGGCGCTGGCCGCCGGAATGGTGCTCGCCGCGGTGGCGGGCGCCCGCCGGGGTGCGAGCTCCGTGGACCGCATGCTGTCGGAGACGCTCCCCGCCACGGTCGCCGCCCTGCCCAACGACCCGCACTTCGACTGGGACAAGGTACGGGCGCTGCCCGAGGTCGCCGCGGTCGGCGAGATCGCGGTCGCGCCGTTCTTCGTCCAGGAACTGCCCGAGTATCGCGGCTACCTGCCGCCCCGCGGCTCCGAGACCTACCGGACCATCGAGCGGCCCGTCGTGCTGGAGGGCCGCCTGCCCGACCCGGCCAGGGCGGACGAGGTGGCCGTCACCCCCCGGTTCCCCAGGCACGTCGGCGACCGTCTCACCCTGCGCCTGATGACCCCGGAGGAGGCCGAGGACCCCGACTTCGACGGCAACCCGCACGGCCCGGTCATCTCCGCTCGCGTGGTCGGCGTCGCCCGCGGCCCCTGGTACGGCGACTCCCTCTCCAATCAGGGCCAGGTCCTGGTGTCGCCCGCGCTGTTCGGCGGGCACCCGGCGAACTTCATCGGCACTCACAAATCGTACGGATTCGTGAACGCCCTGGTCCGGCTCAAGCGGGGCGGCGCGGACCTGGCGGGCTTCAAGGCGGGACTGGCCAGGGTCACCGGCAGGAACAACATCGAGCTGATGAACCTGGAGGACGACGCCGAGCACGCCAGGAAGGGCGTGCGTTTCGAGAGCGCCTCCCTCCTGGCGCTGGGCCTGGCAGTCCTGGTGGCGGCACTCGTGCTCGTCGGGCAGTCCGTCTCCAGGTACGTCGCGGTCGGGCTGGGAGAGCTGCGGGCGCTGCGCGCCTGCGGCCTCACTCCGAGGCAGATGCTCGTCCTGGCAGCGGCACCGCCCACCGCCGCCGCGGTGTTCGGCGCGCTCGCCGGGGCCGCGGGCGCCGCGGGCGTCTCGCCGTGGATGCCGGTCGGCATGGCCGCCCTGTACGAGACAGCGCCGGGCTTCGACCTCGACGGGCCGGTCCTGGGTGCCGGTTGCGTCGCCGCGCCGCTGCTGGTCCTCGGCGGGGCCGTGGCCGCCGGCTGGTTCTCGCTCACCGCGGACCGGTCCGGCGCACCGGCCCGTCGTTCGGCCGTGGCGCTCACCGCCGCCCGTGCCGGGCTGCCGCTGCCCATCCTCATCGGGGCGCGCTTCGCTCTGGAGCCCGGCCAGGGCAACGGCCGCGTCCCCGTACGGCCGGCGCTGCTCGGCTCGGTCGTCGGGGTGCTCGGCGTGCTGGCCGCGTTCACCTTCTCCGCCGGGGTGTCCGACGCGGCCGAGCATCCCGAGCGGTTCGGCATGACGCATCGGATGGTCGTCTACCTGGGCGAGGGCGGCACCGAGTTCGGCCCCGCCGGCCCTGTCCTGGCCACCATCGCCAAGGACCCGGACGTCACCCACGTCATGGAGACGTACGTGGGCGTGCTGAACGCTCCGAAGGTGTCGGTGACCGCGTACTCCCGTCCGGAAGGGGCGGACTTCCCCGCTGTTCTGGACAGGGGTCGGCTCCCCGAACGCCCCGACGAGGTGGCCCTCGCCGTGACCTCGGCGCGCGAGCTGGGCGCGGACGTCGGCAGCACGGTCACGCTGTCCGGCAAGGCGCTCAAGGTCACCGGTGTGGGCTTCGTGATCTCCGGCGCGCACAACAACTACGACGACGGCGGCTGGCTCACGAGCGAGGGGTTCCGCAGGGCCTTCGGCGGCACGTCCAAGTACCATCTCGCTGCGGTCGCGCTGCGCCCCGGCACGGACCCCCAGCAGGTCGCCGGCCGGGTCCAGGAGTCGATCGGCGCGCTGCCCGGCGCCGGGAAGGTCTCCCTGGAGGCGGCCGTACGGCCCGACGAGTCCATCGAGGTGCAGAACCTACGTGTGCTGCCGGTCCTGCTCGGGGCGTTCCTCATCGTGCTGGCGGCCGGCGCGGTCGGCCACGCGCTCGCCACCGCCGTCCGGCGCAGGCGGCACGAGCTGGCGGTGCTGCGGGCTCTCGGCATGACCAGGACCCAGGTCAGGGCCGTGGTCGTCACCCAGGCGTCGTTGCTCGCCGTGATCGGCCTGGCGTTCGGCGTGCCGCTGGGGCTCGCGGCCGGCCGCACGCTGTGGCGGATCGTGGCCGACCAGGCTCCGCTGTTCTACCAGGCTCCCGACGCCCTGCCCGCGTTGCTGCTCATCGGGCCCGCCGCCCTGTTCAGCGTCAACCTGCTGGCCGTGTGGCCGGGGCGACTCGCCGCCCGGGTGAACGTCGGTCACGTTCTGCGTACGGAGTGATCGCGTTGACATCGACCTGGCTCCGACTCGAACTGCGCCGCCGCTGGCGATCGCTGCTCGTGCTGGCCCTGCTGGTGGCGTTCGCGGGCGGCACCGTGCTGGCCTCCCTGGCAGGGGCGCGGCGCGGCGACACCGCGATCGACC
>NZ_JBFAMX010000201.1:0-16752 GCF_040659615.1 Nonomuraea sp. NPDC049784 | reverse complement strand
CTGGAGGACGACGGCCCGCCCCGGCACCGGCTGCTGCCCTGCCGCCTGGTGATCGGCGACAGCTCCGCCCCGCCACGCAGAAAGGATGGATCGTGACACCACAGCTCGGCATGCACAACCCCACCGCCTCCCCGCGCCGGCCCGTGGACGGATACGTCACGCCGGCGCCACAGGCGGTCGCGGCCCTCGTCGAAGGAGCGGTATGAAGTTCAGGGACGGTCACTGGCGGCTGCGTCCCGGGGTGCGGGCCGACTACGCCGCGGAGGCGCATGACGTGACCGCCGACGCCGGCTCGCTGCGGATCCTGGCCCCGGCCAGGCCCATCACCCACCGGGGTTACACGATCGACGGCCCGGTGCTGCGGGTGGACCTGTCGTCTCCGATGCCGGACGTGATCCGCGTCCGTACGGTGCACTTCGCCGGATCCGTCCCCGCCTCCCCCGCCTTCCAGGTGCGCGACGACGCTCCGGACGTGGACGTCGCCGTGGACGGCGAGCAGGCGAGCCTGACCAGCGGCGCGCTCACCGTACGGGTGCGCAGGGACGCGCCGTGGGAGATGACCTTCAGCGCGGACGGGCGCGAGCTGACCCGCAGCGGCGGCAAGAGCCTCGGTGTCATGCGCGACGCCGACGAGCGGCACTTCATGGTCGAGCAGCTCCGCCTCGGCGCCGGCGAACTCGTGTACGGGCTGGGCGAGCGGTTCGGCCCCCTCGTGCGCAACGGGCAGTCCGTCGACATCTGGAACGACGACGGCGGCACCAGCAGCGACCTGGCCTACAAGAACATCCCCTTCTACCTCACCAATCGCGGCTACGGCGTGTTCGTCAACCATCCCGGGCGAGTGTCGTTCGAGGTGGGCTCGGAGCTGGTGTCGCAGGTGCAGTTCAGCGCCGAGAGCCACGACCTGGAATACCTCGTCATCCATGGGCCCACGCCGAAGGACATCCTGCGCCGTTACACCGCGCTGACCGGCCGCCCCGCTCTGCCGCCCGCCTGGTCGTTCGGGCTGTGGCTGTCCACGTCGTTCACCACCGACTACGACGAGGCCACGGTGACGTCGTTCGTGGAGGGGATGGCCGAGCGGGACCTGCCGCTGAGCGTGTTCCACTTCGACTGCTTCTGGATGCGTCCGTACCGGTGGTGCGACTTCGAGTGGGACCCGGAGGTGTTCCCGGACCCCGAGGGCATGATCAGGCGGCTCAAGGAGCGCGGGCTGCGTGTCTGCCTGTGGATCAACCCGTACATCGGGCAGGCGTCGAAGCTGTTCGACGAGGGGGCGGCGGCCGGTCACCTGCTGCGCCGTCCCGACGGGACCGTCTGGCAGGACGACCACTGGCAGGCGGGCCGGGCCCTGGTGGACTTCACCTCCGCGGCCGCCAGGGAGTGGTACGCGGGCAAGCTGCGCGGGCTGCTCGACATGGGGGTGGACGCGTTCAAGACCGACTTCGGCGAGCGCATCCCGACCGACGTCGCCTACGCCGACGGCGCCGACCCCGAGCGCATGCACAACTACTACACCCTGCTCTACAACGAGACCGTGCACCGGGTACTGGCCGAACGGGGTGCGCCCGTGCTGTTCGCCCGGTCGGCCACGGTGGGCGGGCAGCGGCTGCCGGTGCACTGGGGCGGCGACTGCGAGTCGACGTTCGAGGCGATGGCCGAGTCGCTGCGGGGCGGTCTGTCCCTGGGGATGGCCGGGTTCGGGTTCTGGAGCCATGACATCGGCGGGTTCGAGGGGCGGCCGGATCCGGCCGTGTTCAAGCGGTGGGTGGCCTTCGGGCTGCTGTCGTCGCACAGCCGGTTACACGGGAGCAGCTCGTACCGGGTGCCGTGGTTGTTCGACGAGGAGTCGGTGGACGTGCTGCGCTCGTTCACGCGGCTGAAGGCGCGGCTCATGCCGTACCTGTACGGCGCCGCGGTCGAGGCGACCACCGACGGGCTGCCGGTGATGCGGGCCATGCGGCTGGAGTTCCCCGGGGATCGGGGCTGCGACCACCTGGACGCCCAGTACATGCTCGGGCCCGATCTGCTGGTGGCGCCCGTCATGTCGGCGGATGGTGAAATTTCGTACTACGTCCCTGATGGGGATTGGACGCCACTGCTCGGCGGGGAGAGCGTGAGCGGGCCGGGGTGGCGCACCGAGCGGCACGGGTTCGACAGCCTGCCGCTGCTGGTACGGCCCGGCGCGGTGGTGCCGACGGGCGCCCGCGAGGACCGGCCCGACTACGACTACGCCGACGGCGTCACCCTGAACGCCTACCGGCTCCCCGACGGCGCCCGCCGCACCGTCACCGTGCCCGCCCTCGACGGCAGCGCAGCTACTGTCTTCGAGGTGTCCCGCACGGGCGACCGCGTCAGGGCCCGCCGCGTCGCGGGCGCGCCCGCGCGCTGGAGCCTGCGGCTCTTCGGAGACCGTCAGGCGACGGAGACCACCCAGGGCGATGACATCGAGATCACCCTGTAAGGATTTGTGAGGAGCAGCATGCCCACCTTCCCCGAGAACTTCCTGTGGGGCACCGCCACCGCCGCCTACCAGGTGGAGGGCGCCTGGAACGAGGACGGCCGCGGCCCGTCGATCTGGGACACCTTCTCCCACTCCCCGGGACTGGTGGCCAACGGCGACACCGGCGACGTGGCCTGTGACCACTACCACCGGCTGGATGAGGACCTGGACATCCTCTCCGCCCTGGGCGTGGGCGCGTACCGGTTCTCGATCTCCTGGCCGCGTGTCCGTCCGAACGGCACGGTCAACCGGCCGGGGCTGGACTTCTACGAGCGGCTGGTGGACGGGCTGCTCGCCCGCGGGATCGCCCCCGTCGCCACTCTCTACCACTGGGACCTGCCGCAGGAACTGGAGGACGCGGGCGGCTGGCCCAACCGCGACACCGCCTACCGCTTCGCCGAGTACGCGGCTCTCATGGGCGAGACGATCGGCGACCGCGTGGCCACCTGGATCACCCTGAACGAGCCGTGGTGCTCGGCCTACCTCGGCTACGCCTCCGGCGTGCACGCCCCCGCCAGGACCGAGCCCGCCGCCGCGCTGGCCGCCGTGCACCACCTGAACCTCGGCCATGGCCTGGCCGTCCAGGCCCTGCGCGCGGTCGCCGCCCCGACCGCCCAGATGTCGGTCACGCTCAACCTGCACCACGTGCGCGGCGTGTCCGAGCAGGACGCCGATGCCGTACGGCGGGTGGACGCGGTGGCCAACCGGGCCTTCCTCGGCCCCATGCTGGAGGGCGCCTACCCGCGCGACCTCATCGCCGACACCGCCCAGGTGACCGACTGGTCGTTCGTGCGCGACGGCGACGAGGCCACCGCGTGCCAGCCGCTGGACGTGCTGGGGGTCAACTACTACAACCCCACGCTGGTACGCCAGTGGGACGGGTCCAGCGACCGGGCGACTTCCGACGGGCACCAGGACGGGGCCGCGTCACCGTGGATCGCCTGCGAGGACGTCGAGTTCGTCCAGCAGCCCGGCCCGTACACCGAGATGGGCTGGAACATCGACGAGACCGGCCTGACCGAGCTGCTGCGGCGGCTGCACCGCGACTACCCCGGCACGCCCACGATGATCACTGAGAACGGCGCGGCGTTCGCCGACGTCGTGACGCCCGACGGGCGGATCCACGACGAGCGGCGCGTCGACTACCTGCGCCGGCACCTGACCGCCGTGGCCGAGGCGATCTCGGCCGGGGCGGACGTGCGCGGGTACTTCCTGTGGTCGCTCATGGACAACTTCGAGTGGGCACACGGGTACGCCAAGCGGTTCGGCATCATCCGCGTGGAGCCGGACACGCTCGAGCGCACCTGGAAGGACAGCGCCCACTGGTACCGCGACGTGGTCGCCGCCGGCAAGCTGCCCGGCTAGGGTTTGCGGGCCACGCCCCCGACGAAGGTGTGGTACGTGATGCCCGGGGTGGCGCGGTCGTCGGGGCCGGGGCGCCACTCGGGCATCGGCACCAGGCCGGGCTCCAGCAGTTCGAGGCCGTCGAAGTAGGCGAGGATCTCCTCCCGGGCGCGCCACCGGCCGGTGCCGAGGTGCTCGTTGAAGATCCTCTCCGCCTCGTACGCCTGCTTCGACACCTCGGGGTGGGCGTCGCCCGGGTTGTGGAAGTGCGAGATCACCACGTGGCTGCCCGAGGCGAGCGGCCGCAGGAGGGCCGCCGCGACGCCGGCCGGATCCTCGTCGTCGGCCAGGTGGTGCAGGATCCCGAACATCAGCAGCCCGACCGGCTGGTCGAAGTCGAGCAGGGAGCGCGTCTTCGGGTCGTTGAAGATCTTCTCCGGCTCGCGGGCGTCGGCCTCGACGATCGTGGTGGACGCGTCCACGGCCAGCAGGGCCCGGCCGTGGACGAGCACGATCGGGTCGTGGTCGACGTACACGACCTTCGACTCCGGGGCGACCGCCTGGGCGATCTCGTGCACGTTGCCCTGGGTGGGCAGGCCCGAACCGATGTCCAGGAACTGCCGGATGCCCGCCTCGGCCGCCAGGTAGTGGACCGTGCGCCGCAGGAACTCCCGGTTGGCCCTGGCCGCCTCGGGCGCGTCGGGCGCGATCTTCAGCGCGGCCGCGGCCACCTGACGATCGATCTCATAGTTGTCCTTGCCCCCGAGCATGTAGTCATAGACGCGGGAGACACTCGGCTTGGTGATGTCGATCCCGCTGGGCGCGCGCTCCTGCTCGCTGTCGGGCACTGTCGGCTCCTCGGTCAGGTGGCTAGATCCATGATCCTATTTTCGAACCCCCGATTTATGCGGACATTTCATCATGCGAGAGGCGCGCCGCGCGCCTACCAGCGATCAACGTGCAGCACGTCGTCCAGCGGCTGCCGCCGCGCGGGCCTGAACGTCTCGCCGAGGTAGTGGGCGGTCGGGATGAGCACGCCCTGGCGGACGTCGTCCGGGATGCCGAGCAGCTCGGCGATCTCGCTCTCGTACGCCAGGTGCAGCGTCGTCCACGCCGTGCCCAGCCCCCGGGCCCGGGCGGCGAGCATATAGCTCCAGGCGGCCGGCAGCAGCGACCCCCACAGACCGGCCTGATTGCCTTCCGGCAGCCCGCCGCCCGGCAGCGTGATGCAGCCGATCACCAGCACCGGCACGTCGCCCATGTGCTCGCCCAGGTAGGTGGAGCTCTCGGACACGCGCTGCTGCACCGCCGCCCTGTCCGGGTCGTCCTTGAACAGCGACCCCGCGAAGGCGCCGGACTCGTAGTAGGTCCGCAGCGAGCGGCCGTAGTAGTCACCGATAGCCCTGCGCAGCTCAGGATCGGTGACCACCATCCAGTGCCACCCCTGCCGGTTGCCGCCGGTGGGCGCCTGGAGCGCAGCCTCCAGGCATTCGCGTACCAGGTCCATGGACACGGGGCGGGTGAGGTCGAGGCGCTTGCGCACACTGCGGGTCGTGGTGAGCAGCTCGTCAGGGCTCAGTTCGTTGATCGCCATAGGGCCATGATGTCAACGTCGGGGGACGGGGCTCAGGCGGACTCGCGGATCACCAGCTCCGTGGGCAGTATCACCGGCTCCACGTGCTCGGCGCCGTCGATGAGCGCGAGCAGCAGACGTACCGTCTCCTGCGCCACCTCCGCCAGCGGCTGGCGGATCGTGGTCAGCGGCGGGTGCGTCGAGACGGCCACCGACGAGTCGTCGAACCCGCCCACCGCCACGTCCTCCGGCACCCTGCGCCCCGCGGCGCGCAGGGCGGCCAGGGCGCCCGCGGCCATCAGGTCCGAGGCCACGAAGACGGCGTCGATGTCGGGCGTGCGGGCCAGCAGCTCGGCCATCGCCCGCTCGCCGCTGGCCTGCGTCCAGTCCCCGTGCGCGATCAGCTTCTTGGTCGCCTTGCGGCCCAGCACGTCGGCGAAGCCCTCGAGACGCTGGATGCCGCCGGGCGTGTCCATCGGGCCGGTGATCATGGCGATGCGCTTGCGGCCCTGGCTCACGAAGTACTCGGTCATCTGGCGGCCGCCCAGGCGCTCGTCGGCGGCGGCGTACGGGATGACGCTCTCCCGGCCGATGACGGCGCCGCAGGAGACCGCGGGCGGTCCGGACTGCAGGGCGTCGATGAACGGGTCGCCCGCGTGGGTCGAGAGCAGCAGCACCCCGTCGGCGTGGCCCCCGCGGACGTAGCGGACCACGCGCTCGCGGTCGCCCTCGTCGCCCGCCATCATCATCACCAGCGACAGGTCGCGCTCGGCCAGCATCCTGATGGCGACCCGGATGGTGGTGCTGTAGTTGGGGTCCTCGAACAGCTTCTCGTGCGGCTCCGACAGCACCATCACGACCGACCCCGTGCGCTGGGTGACGAGGCTGCGGGCGGCACGGTTGACCACGTAGCCGGTCTCCGAGATGGCCCGCTCGATGGCCACGCGTGCCGCCGTGCTCACGTACTTGTCGCCGTTGAGCAGCCGGGACACCGTGCCGCGGGACACACCCGCGGCGGCGGCCACGTCGTGGATCGTAGGGCGCTTCATTTCACCGCTCCGGAGGACAGATCGGTCTTCCAGTATCGCTGCATTGTGAGGAAGAGCGCGATCAAGGGCACGAGTGACAGGAACGCGCCGGTGAGGATCAGGTTGTAGAGGGAGGGCTGGTTCGCCCCGGACGCCAGCAGCGTGAAGAGTCCGACCGTGAGCGGGAACTTGCCGTCGTCGCCGAGCATGATGAACGGCAGCAGGAAGTTGTTCCAGATGGCCACGAACTGGAACAGGAAGATCGTCACCATGCCAGGCACCATCAGCGGCACCGCCACCCGGTACATCAGGCGCCACTCGCCGGCCCCGTCGATCCGCCCCGCCTCCAGCAGCGAGTCGGGGATGGCCGCGGCGGCGTAGATGCGGGCCAGATAGATGCTGTACGGGTGCAGGATCTGCGGCAGCAGGACGGCCCAGTAGGTGTCTGCCAGTCCGACCTTGGAGAAGAGCAGGTACTGCGGGATCGCCAGCACCACGGCGGGCACGAGGATGCCGCCGATGAGCAGGTTGAAGATCAGGTTCCGGCCGGGGAAGCGGTATTTCGCCAGCGCGTACCCCGAGATCGCCGAGACCGCGGTCGACAGCAGCGCGCCGCCGCCCGCGTACAGCAGGGTGTTGGCCGCCCACAGCCAGAACACCCCGTCCTGGTAGGCGAACAGCTGGGTCACGTTGTCGAGGAAGCCGGTGCCGAAGGCCAGCGTCGAGGTGCTGAACAGTTCGCCGGGCGACTTGGTCGCCGCGATGAACACCCAGAGCACCGGGAACAGGCAGTAGATTGCGCCGAGCAGAAGCAGCCCGGTCGGCGCCACCCCCCACGGGGTGCGCGCGACCGCCCGGCGGTGTGCGGTGGTCATCAGCCCTCCCCGAAGGCGCGGTTGCGGACCACGCGCAGGAACCCGAACGACAGGACGAGAGAGATCGCCGCGATGACGATCGAGGTGGCGGCGGCCGAGTACAGGTCGCCGGTGACGAACGCGTCGCGGTAGACCTTCATGAGCGGGCTCCATGTGGAGCTGATCGTGTTGGTCAGCGGCCGCAGCGTGGTGGGCTCGGTGAACACCTGGATCGTCGCGATGATCGAGAACACGGTGGTGAGGATGATCGCCGGGGTCAGGAGCGGGATCTTCACGCGTACCGCGATCTGGATCTCGGAGGCGCCGTCCAGCCGCGCGGCCTCGTACAGGTCGCGCGGGATGGCACGGAGCGTCGTGTAGAGCACGAGCATGTTGAAGCCGACGCCGCCCCACACCGCCACGTTCGCCATGGAGTACGTGACGGTGCTGGCCCCGAGGAAATCGATGTCCAGGATGTCCCTGATGGGGCTGAGCGAGGGCAGGTAGAGGAAGCCCCACAGCAGCGTGGCGGCCACGCCCGGCACCGCGTACGGCAGGAAGATCGCGATCCTCGAGAACCTGGCCAGCCGCACCCGCGCCGAGTCCAGCAGCAGCGCGAACAGCACGGCCAGCCCGAGCATCACGACCAGCACCAACGCGCCGTAGCCGAGGACGCGCAGCCAGCCGTTCCACAGTTCCGGGTCGGACAGGGCGGCGGAGAAGTTGTCGAAGCCGACGTAGATCTCCTTCCGCGCGCCCCTGCCCAGCCCGAGCCCGGACACCTTGGTCCGCCGCATCGCCAGCCAGACGGTGTACCCGATGGGCACGGCCAGGAAGAGCGTGAACAGCACGATCGCGGGGGTCAGGAACAGGTACGGCCACGCCCCCCTTTCGGAATTTCTCATGAGGCGATCTGGAATCCGGACTTGCGCATGTCGGCGACCGTGGCGTCCTGCATGGCCTGCACCGCGTCGGCGAACGGCGTCTTGTTCTGCAGCGCCTTGTCGAAGTTGTCCTTGAAGGCGTTGTAGGTCACGCCGACGTTCGGGCCGAAGGTGAAGCCGCGGGCGACGGCGGAGACCGCGGCGGCCTGCTGCCAGAAGTCCGGCTGGTTGGAGAAGTAGTCGGGCGCCTGGCCGAGCGACGACTGGGCCTTGGTGGCGGCCGGGTAGACGGCGGCCTCCTTGATCAGCAGGTCCGCGGCCGCGGGGTCAGTGTTCATCCAGGTGGCGAACTGGGTGGCGGCGGCCTTGTTCGGCGTCTTGGCGGACACGGCCGTGGACGAACCGCCCCAGAAGCCGCTGAAGTTCTCGCCCGCGCTCCACTGCGGGAGCGGGGCGACGGCCCACTTGCCCTTGGCCTTGGGCGCGTTGGTCGACAGCACACCCGGCGCCCAGACCGCCGACGGCCAGGTCAGCAGCTTGCCGTCGTTGAGAGACTTGTTCCACTCGGGGGTGAAGAACGGCATGTCGTCGATGACGCCCTCCTTGACCAGCCCGCCCCAGTAGTCGGCGACCTTCTTGGTGGGCTCGTCGGCGATGTCGACCTTCCACGACTCGCCGCTGATCGACCACCACTGGGCGCCTGCCTGCTGGGCCAGGCCCGTGAACGCTCCCGGGTCCTTGCTGGAGAACGTGCCGAGGTACGCCTTCGGATCCTTCTTGCGCACGGTGCGCGCGGCGTCGGCGTACTCCTGCCAGGTCTTGGGGACCGCGAGGCCGTACTTGTCGAACAGGTCCTTGCGGTAGAAGAGCATCATCGGGCCGCTGTCCTGCGGGATCCCGTACACGCCCTCCGTGCCGAGCGTGACCAGGCCCCACAGGCCCTCGGCGAACTCGCCCTTGATCGAGGCGGTCTCGGCCTTGAGGTCGGCCACCGCGTCGGCGGCGACGAACGAGGGCAGGTGCTGGTACTCGGCCTGCACCAGGTCCGGCGGGTTGCCCGCCTTGGCCGCGGTGAGGAACTTGGCCGCCGCGTCGTCACCGCCCGCCTGCTTGCTGACCGTGACCTGGATGTCCGGGTGCGCCTGGTTCCAGACGGCGGCGATCTTGTCCATGTTGGGGGCCCAGGTCCAGTACGTCAGCTTGACCGGTCCCTTGGCGGCGGCCGTGGGGCTCTGCGCCGCCTCGGAGCTTTCGGCGGGCTCGCCGGATCCGCAGCTCGCGAGGGCAGCCGTCAGCACGACGGCCAGGGCGGCTCCAAGGCGGTTGGCGCGCATACGTACCTCCAGAAGGTTCTGTGAACGTGCACAGAGTGAAACAGCCACGAAACACCCGTCAAGGGGTCGTTATGTTCTCGTTAATCAGCCATTATCGGGAGAAGCCAGGGCGGCCGTTCCCCTGGATGCGGGGCGGGCGCTACTGTGCACGTTCACAGAAAGCTTCTCAAGGGGGATGGATGTACCCGGAGCGTCCTGCCGGTATCGCCTTTGGCGGCGACTACAACCCGGAGCAGTGGCCACGCGAGGTCCTGGAGGAGGACGTGGCCCTGATGCGCGAGGCCGGGGTGAACCTGGTCAGCCTGGGCATGTTCTCGTGGGCGCTGATGGAGCCCGCGGAGGGGCGCTACGAGTTCGGCTGGCTGGACGAGATCGTGGACCGGCTGCACGAGGCGGGGGTCGCGGTGAACCTGGCCACGCCGACCGCGGCCCCGCCCGCGTGGTTCATCCGGAAATATCCTGACGTGCTGCCGGTGACCAGGGAGGGGACGCGGATCGGGTTCGGCGGCAGGCAGAGCGCCTGCTCCAGCGCCCCGGCCTTCCTCGAGGCGACCGCGCGGCTGGTGCGCGCGCTGGGCGAGCACTATCGCGGGCATCCGGCCGTGGCCATGTGGCACGTGCACAACGAGTACGGAGCGCCGCTCGGCGAGTGCTACTGCGAGCACAGCCTGGCGGCCTGGCGCGTATGGCTGAAAGCCACATACCGCGATGTCTCCGCATTGAACGATGCCTGGGGCGCCACGTTCTGGGGCCAGACGTACACCGACTGGGCGGAGATCGACGCCCCCCGGTTCAACCACACGGCAGTCAACCCCGCCCAGCGCCTCGACTACGCCCGCTTCAGCGACGGCCAGCACCGCGAGCACTACGCGCTCCAGCGCGACATCCTGCGCGAGCTCACCCCCGGCATCCCCGTGACCACGAACTTCGCAGGCACCGTGAACTGCAAGTCCGCCGACCTGTGGCAGTGGGCCCGCGAGCTGGACGTGATCGCCAACGACCACTACCTGAAGGCCGAACGGCCCGACAACCACATCGATCTGGCCATGTCCGCCGATCTCGCCCGCTCGGTGGCGGGCGGCGAGCCGTGGATGCTCATGGAGCACTCGGCCGGCGCGGTGAACTGGCAGCCGCGCAACATCGCCAAGCGGCCGGGCGAGATGCGCCGCAACAGCCTCGCGCACGTGGCCCGGGGCTCCGACAGTGTGCTGTTCTTCCAGTTCAGGGCCTCGCGCTTCGGGACCGAGAAGTTCCACTCGGGGATGGTGCCGCACGCGGGGACCGATTCCGAGCAGTGGCGCGAGGTGGTCCGGCTGGGCGCCGACCTGCGCGAGCTCGCCGGCCTGCGGGGCAGCCGGGTGCGGGCCGAGGTCGCGGTCGTCTGGGACTGGGAGTCGTACTGGGCGCTGGAGCTGGACTGGCGGCCGTCGGTCGACCTGACGTTCAGGGAGCGAGTGGACGCCTTCTATGAGGCGCTGTGGCGGGAGCACGTGACGGTGGACTTCGTCCACCCATCAGCCGATATTTCGGCATATCGGGTGGTGGTGGCGCCCAGCTCGTACCTGCTGACCGAGGCGTCCGCCAAGAACCTCCACCGGTATGTGGAGGCGGGCGGCAACCTGCTCGTCTCCTACTTCTCCGGCATCGTGGACGAGCACGACACCATCCACCCGGGCGCCCACCCGGGCGCGCTGCGCGAGCTGCTGGGCCTGTCGATCGAGGAGTTCCACCCGCTGCGCGAGCACGAGACGGTGACCCTGACCGGCGGCGACGGTGGCGACGGTGGCGACACGGCCCGCGTCTGGTCCGAGCGGGTCCGCCCGGCCGGTGCGGTCGCCGTACGCGACTTCGCCACGGGACCCGACGCGGGGCACCCCGCCTTCACCCGCCACGACCTCGGCGCCGGCACCGCCTGGTACCTCGCTACTTCCCCCGTCTCCGGCCTGCGCGAGCTGCTCGGACAGGTGCTCGACCACGCGAACGTATCCCGGCCGCGCGGCCTGCCCGACACCCTCGAGCTGGTACGCAGGGGCGGCCACGTCTTCCTGATCAACCACGGCGGCGAGCCCGTGACGGTCGAGGGGGTGAGCGGGAGGAGCGTGTTCGACGGCGTGCGACACGACGGGCCGATCACCGTCGCGCCCGGCGCGGTCATGGTCCTCGCCCTCAGTTGATCTTCCCCAGCGGTGACCGAGTCCAAAGCGAACGGCCGGGGCGATGCCCCGGCCGTTCAAGGTTTTCTCAATTGCTGCCCGGGCACGGGCAGGAGTGACGGCGGACCGTCCGCTTCTCGTGCTTGACCTTCACTGTGTTGATCTTGGCCGGAACGGCCGGCTTGATCAGGACGACCGGCTTGGCCGGAACGACCGGCTTGACCAGCGCGACAGGCTTGATCGGCACAGCGGGCTTGGCCGGCAGGGTCGAGGACTTGCCCTCGCCCGGCGTGACCGCCGCCGCGCAGGGCTCGCCCGGCGCGACAGGCTTGGCCGGAACGACGGGCTTCACCTGCACGGCGGGCTTGGCCGGAGCGATGGGCTTGACCGCCGCGCAGGGCGGCACGACAGGCTTGGCCGGAATGGCCGGCTTGACCACCACGGCCGGCGCGGCGGGCTTTACCGCCGCGCAGGGCGGCGCGATGGGCTTGGCCGGAATGGCCGGCTTGACCACCACGGCCGGCGCGATGGGCTTGGTCGGAGCGGCGGGCCTGATCGGACGTATCTGTACTGACGACGCTCCGGGCCTGATCTCGATGCTGCTCGTCCTCGTGATGACCAGCCCACCGTCCATGCCGGGCCAGTCGGACCCCGCGCACCGGTCGCACGCGCCGCAGGCGCCGGCCGTGCTGGAGAGGCCGCATCCGGAGGTGGAGGCGGCGGGCGCGGTGCCGCACAGGGCTTCAGCACCGCACGCGCCCTCCATCCCGTAGTCGGCCTCGATGCCGTAGCCGGTGTAGCCGCTGGACGACAGTCCGGCGGCTTCGCCGCACCCCTCGACCTTCATGAGCGCGAACCCGTTCAGCAGAAGGGCGTCGCGACTCGGACAGGGGGCGGCCTGCACCCACGTGCGGGTGTCGGAGGGGCGAGTGCCGCTGATCGTTTGCTGCTGTACGAACCCGAGGTCGTACTGCTGGGTGAAGGCGAACGCCTCCGGGGGTGGCTCGGTGGGCGCGGCAGCGGCGGGCGTCGCCAGTGCCACGGACATGAGCATGAACGGCAAAGCGGTAGCGGCTACCGTCGTGTGCCGTGAACGCAATATTTGCATAGGCACACGAGTAGCGCCCGAGATCATCGCGAGGGAGGGCGACACCCCGTCCCAGACGCCAACTGGAATGGATCTTGTCCTTTCTTTGGTGTCCGACCCGGTTCGCCAGGGCGGTTCGCCCCCTATCTCCCCAACACGCCAGGTGGGCCGCCTGACCGAGAACGCCGACCGAAATTTACCGACAGTACGGACAACTGGTCAGTCCATCAGTAAGATCGCGGTCAGCCACCTCGATGGCACAGTGCGTATCCGAAGGAGCCGCCCATGGCCGACCGCCGGCAGAAGCGTGCGCCCCTGGAAGTGGACACCTCCAGACCCGGCACCTCCCGCGTCTACGACTTCATGCTCGGCGGCAAGGACAACTACGAGGCGGACCGCCGGCTGGCACTGAGCGTGCTCGAGATCGCACCCGGCGCGCCGGCGGCGGCCCGGGCGAACAGGGATTTCCTCACTCGGGTGGTCCGGTTCCTGGCGGCGGAGGCGGGCATCAGGCAGTTCCTGGACATCGGCGCGGGCCTGCCCGCACAGGACAACGTCCATGAGGTCGCCCAGTCCGCCGCCCCTGACTCGAGGGTCGTGTACGTCGACCACGACCCGATCGTGCTGGTCCACGGCCGGGCGCTGCTGGCCGTGGACGACCGCACCGCGGTCGTCGAGGGCGATGCCAGGGACCCGGACGCGATCATCGACGATCCGGAGACCAGGCGCCTCATCGACCTCGGCGAACCGGTCGGGCTGCTGTTGCTCGGCGTCCTGCACCATCTGGCCGACCACGAGGACCCGGCCGGGACCGTGGCCCGCCTGATGGAACGCCTCCCGTCCGGCAGCTACCTGGCCGTCTCCCACTTCCACAATCCCGTGGACCACCCGGAGGCGTCCAACCAGGCGTACGCGGCCGAGAAGCTCTTCAACGAGGCCTTCGGGACGGGCCGGTGGCGCACGCGTGAGGAGATCCTCGCCTGCTTCGACGGCCTGGAGCTGCTGGAGCCCGGCCTCGTGCCGCTGCCGGAATGGCGGCCGGGCTCCGGCGACCGCGCCAAGCCCGGCCCCGCCCATCACACCTTGGTCGGCGCCGTCGCCCGCAAGCCGTGATGGCGCGCGGACCTGGCCGTACGGTAGGACGGCGGGCGCAGCACCCATGAGACGAGGCTCAGCAGAGCGAAGAAGAGCGGCATCGTCCAGGCGGCCGGGCCGTCGCCGACCGCCATGTGGCAGAAGGCCGCGCCGCTGTAGGCGAGCACCATGCCGGCGTAGGCCCACTCCTTGAGCCTGGGGAAGCCGGGCACGACGATCGTCACGGCGCCGAGCAGCTTCCACACGCCCAGGATGGTGAGCAGGTAGTAGGGCAGCCCGAGATGGTCGAAGGTGTCACGGACGTACTGGATGCGGAGGAGGTCCCAGCCCGCGCCGGTGAACGACTCCGCGATGAAGATCGCCGTCGCGACCCAGAACGCGACGAGACGGACCTTGGGTGACATGTGCATCTCCCGGTTCCTCGTGGCGAACACCACCGTCAGGCATTCGCTCTCAATGCCCTGACGGAACCCGCGAAGAAAAAGTGACCGTACGCGTCACACCGTGCCCGTGTACACCCAGCGGCCCTCGAAACGGACGAAACGGCTGTGCTCCTCCAGCGTGCCCGGGCGCCCCCGGTCGACGTAGTGGGCGCGGAAGCGGACCGTCCCCTCGGTGTGCACGACGCTGCCGCCGGTCGTCTCCAGCACCTCCAGCCGTACCCACCGCATCTTCCTGTCGAGGTCGAGCGAGGCGGGCCGCGCGGCCGGATGCCAGGTCCGCAGCAGGTAAGCCGCGTCACCCATCCCGAACGCGCTGAACCTTGACCGCATGAGCTGCTCGGCGGTGGCGGCGGCCGCCGCGCCCCGGTGGAGCTTGCCGCAGCAGTCCTGGTAGGGGGCGGGCAGGCCGCAGGGACATGTACGAGGCATGCGCCCTATTGTGCCGCGAGCCGACCCGGCAACCGGCCCGTGAGGTCGGTCAGCGTCGGGCCGAGCGGGGCGTCCAGGGTGAGGGAGGCCTCGGCGTCGCCACCGGTCGGGCCTTGGTTGACGATGGCGATCGGGATGCCGAGCGCGGCGGCCTTGGTGACGAACCGCAGCCCCGACTTGACCGTCAACGACGACCCCAGCACCAGCAGCGTCCGCGCCCCCGCCACCATGGCGAAGCACTCGTCCACACGGGGGCGGGGGACGTTCTCGCCGAAGAAGACCACGTCGGGTTTGAGCAGCCCGCCGCACGCCGCGCAGTCGACCACCTTGAACCCGGCGACCTGCTCGTCGGTGAGCACGGCGTCGCCGTCGGGGTTGATCTGGCCGCTGGCGTCCCAGACGGGGTTGGCCGCGCGCAGCCGCCGCTCCAGCTCGGCGCGGGGCGTGCGCTCCCGGCACGACAGGCAGACGACCCGGTCGAGCCCGCCGTGCAGCTCGATCACCCGCCGGGCCCCGGCCGCCTGGTGCAGGCCGTCGACGTTCTGGGTGACGATGCCGGCGAGCAGTCCGCGCCGCTCCAGCTCGGCCACGGCCCGGTGGCCGGAGTTGGGCCGGGCCTGGCCGATCTGCCGCCAGCCGACGTGGCTGCGCGCCCAGTATCGCTGCCGGGCCTCCGCGCTGCCGACGAAGCGCTGGTACGTCATCGGCTCCGCGCGCCGGGCCCGGCCGGTCGGCCCCCGGTAGTCGGGGATGCCGGACTCGGTGGACAGGCCTGCCCCGCTGAGCACGGCCACGCCTCCCTCTGCGACCAGCTCGGCCAGTCGTGTCACTGTCACAGAATCCATGGTGCCCGATCTGGGGACCCGCCCGTTCCCCGGCCCTGTCGCACCCGCGAAGCCCACCGGCTGCCCGGCTGGCGACCCGTTCGCTCCCCGGCCTCGGCGATCCGCTCCGCGCTCCACAACCGCCGCATCTCGGGGCAGTTCTCCAGCAGCTCGGCGAGCCGCCCGCGCCCGGCGATCCGGCCGCGGTCGAGGACGATGATCTGGTCGGCGCGTTCGAGCGCGGCCTGGCGGTGGGAGACGACGAGCAGGGTGCCGTGTCCCGCGATCCTGTCCCACAGGAGCCGCTCGGTCTCGACGTCGAGCGCGGATGACAGGTCGTCCACGACGAGCAGATCCGGGTCGCGTACCAGCGCGCGGGCCGCGGTGGCCCGCTGCACCTGACCGCCGGACAGGCGCACGCCGCGCGGCCCGACCACCGTGCCGAGCCCTTCGGGCATCGCGGCCAGGTCCGGCTCGAACGCCGCCATCTCCAGCGCCCGCGCGATGTCGCCGTCGGTCGCGGGCCGGCCGAGCAGCAGGTTCTCGCGCAGGGTCTCGGAGAACAGTCTCGGGACCTGGCTCGCGTACGCCGCCCGGCCGGGGACGAGGAACGTGCCCGGATCTCCGATGGGCGTGCCGTTCCACGAGATCGTGCCCTCGTCCAGCGGGATCAGGCCGAGCAGGGCGCGTACCAGGGTGGTCTTGCCCGAGCCGACCGCGCCGGTGACGACCGTGAACGAACCGCGCTCGACCCGCAGGTCGATCCCCCGCACGCCGTGCGCGCTCAGCCCGCGCGCCTCGAGAACCCGGAGCGGGTCATCGCGCGGCGGCACACGGAGAACGGCCGGCGGGTCGCGGCGCAGCCAGACGTCCGCGTCCCGCGACAGGTCGTCGGCGCTCTCGTGCGGCGCCATGAGCCGGGTGAGGCGTTCGGTGGCGACCACGGCCTGGGGCAGGCGGTAGAGGATCGTGCCGATCGTCCGGGGCAGCGCCGTCAGCCAGCCGATGTAGCTGGTGAACAGCGCGAGATCGCCCACCGTGAACTCGCCGCCGCGCATCGCCGGCGCGGCCAGCAGCAGCACGAGCCCGGTGCCGAGCTCCACGGTGGTGCTCGTGGCGGCGTCCAGCAGGTCGGTGGCCAGGCGGTCCTTGACGGCCGCGGCGCGCCGGCGCCGGTTGTGCTCGCGCAGCCGCTCCAGCG
>NZ_JBFAMX010000200.1:0-16778 GCF_040659615.1 Nonomuraea sp. NPDC049784 | reverse complement strand
ACCGCCCGTTGCCGCTGGCCGCCGAGGTCGACAGGGTTGCCGTCGGACCATGCCTGGAACGGTCCGAGCGCGGTGAATATCAGCATTTCAGGCGTAACTGTAGAGGGAGAAGGTGTTGAGGTATATGGCGAATTCTCCCATGAGGCGGCGGTGCCCGGCGCGGGTCAGCGGCGTCTGATGGCGGGCCCGAGCAGGAGCATGCCCGCCGCCGAGACCACCCCCACCCCGCCGATCGTGAACCACAGCGCCCACGTCCCGATCTCCAGCAGCGGCCCGCCGAGCAGCGGCGCCAGCACGGCCGCCAGCGACCACGCGAACCCGAACAGCCCCGAATACCGCCCCCGCAGCTCGGCCGGAGCGAGCGCGGCCACGATCGTGCCCGCGATGCCCGCCTGGATGACCTCTCCCGTCGTCCACACCACGATCGTCACCGCCAGCCCGAAGGTGTCGTGGACGAACGCGGTCATGGCGAACCCCAGCGCCATCACCGCCACTCCCAGAGCGAAGGTACGGGAGGCGTCCCGGCGCCCCAGCCACCCCGACACCAGCGGCTGGACGATGACGATCAGCACTCCGTTCAGCGCCATGGCCAGCCCGTACTGCCCCAATGGCAGTCCCACGACCTTCGTCATCGCCACCGGCAGCATGGTCATCGTCTGCGAGTAGACCAGCGCCTCGGCGAGGATCACCAGCGTGAAGCCCACCATCACCCGGTCCCGCAGCACCACGCCGAACCCGCCGGCGGACTCCCCGGCCGGCGGCCTGGTCTCCGGAACGGCCCGCCACACCAGCACGGCGAAGAGCACGCTGGACACCGCGTCGATCCAGAACAGCCAGACGAACCCGAGCCCCGCCAGCCAGCCCCCGGCCGTCATGCCGAACGCGTACCCCAGGTTGATCGCCCAGAACAGCAGCCCGTACGCGCGGGGTCGCTCGTCAGGCGAGACCAGGTCCGCGACCAGAGCGTTCGAGGCGGGCCTGTAGACGTCGATCACCAGCCCGAGCACGAACATCGAGGCCAGGATCGCGGGCAGCGAGGTGCTGTAGCCGAGCACCAGCAAGGTGGCCGCCGTGGCGAGCATGCCGCCCGACAGCGTGGCCCGGCGCCCGATCCGGTCCGTGAGCACCCCCGCGAGCAGCTGCGACAGAAGTGAGCCCGCTCCGAACACGCCCATCACGAGGCCGGCGGCCGTCACCGACAGGCCGCGGCTCTGCGTCAGGTAGACGCCGGTGAAGGGCATGACCATGGTGCCCAGGCGGTTCACCAGGGTGCCGCCCCACAGGGCCCAGAACGGGCGGGGCAGGCCGCCGAGCTTCGACCGGAGGAAGGAAGCCCGCTCAACAGTTGCGCTTGTCACGCGACAAAGCGTGATATGCCGGGGTTTGTCCAGGCGAACGATTTAGTGCACGCTAAAAGCATGTCCGTCTCGTGGGTGCTGAACCCGGACGCCGTGGCCCGGATCCGGTTCGCGTTCTCGCCGATGTGGGAGCTGGTCGCCAGCCTGCGCACCCTCCAGAAGCCGTCCCTGCACTCGATCCACCTGCCCTGGCTCAAGGCCGTACGCCCCCGCCTCGCGGGGCTCGACCTGGCCGAGCTGTTCGCGCTCGTGCCCCAGACCGGGTACATCGCCGACTTCATCACGCCGCCCCCTGACACGCCGATGCCGGAGTTCGCCGCCGAGCTCGACCGGGTCAGGCGCACGCCGCCTGAGCTGGCCCGCCAGGAGGCGGCGAAGATCGTGGGCACCGACCGGGCGTTGCTCGAGCGGTTCATGGCCGACCCCGAGGCGGGCGTGGCCAGGGTGGCCGGCACGCTGGAGGCGTACTGGGAGAGGTGCTTCGCCGAGTTCTGGCCGCGCGTCTACGGGTTGCTGGAGCGGGACGTGCTCCGCCGGACGCGGCAGCTCGCCCAGGGCGGGGCGCATGAGCTGTTCGCCGCGCTCGATCCGGCGGTGACGTGGACGGGGGAGCGGCTGCTCGTCGACCGGCCGTACTGCGCCGTGGAAGAGCTGCACGGCGACGGGCTGCTGCTGGTGCCCAGCGCGTTCTGGGGGCCGGCCGTGGCCGTGATGTCGGCCCCGTACCAGTCGATGCTGGTCTATCCCGTGCTCGGCGTGGGCACGCTGTGGGAACAGGGACGGCCGCCCGCGCCAGGCGCCCTCGCCGCGCTGATCGGCAAGAGCAGGGCGCAGATCCTGCTCGCGCTCGCCGAGCCCGCCACCACCTCCGCCCTGGCCACGCGCATGGCGCTCACGCCCGGCGCGGTCAGCCAGCACCTCGGGGTGCTCAGCGGCGGCGGGCTCGCGGTGGGGATGCGGGTTGGCAAGCAGGTCGTCTACCGCCGCACCCCCACGGGCGACACCCTGGCGGGTCACGCGTAGCGCTTGGACTCCAGGAGCCAGTCGAGGTGGGCGCGCGGCGCCGCCAGGTAGGCGCACGCGACCTTGCTGACGTCCCGCGCCTGCTTCGGCTCCAGGTCCTCCAGCGGCAGCCGCCTCGCGGCCTTGTGCATGTCCTGGCAGCGCGCGGCGATCCGGTCGAGCACCCAGGCCGTCGCCTCCCGCTCGCCCAGACCGAGCTGGCGCATCGCGAGCACGACGAAGTTGTGCACGTCGCCGCGCTCCTTCGGCCGCGAGGCCACGTCGTTGCACCATGCCGTGACGTCGCTGCACGCGTTCACGAGCTGCTGCCACGGCTCGCACTCATGCATCCACGCCGGCACCTCCACCCGCAGGCACGGCTCGACCAGGTCGTACAGGTACGGCCCCACCGTGCCCCTGCGCAGCACCGGGTACTCCTCCAGCGTCGGCATCCGCCCCGCCGCCCTGTTGTCGGCCTCGGTACGGCAGGCGTCGTGCTGGCGCTGCAGCCCGACTGCGAACCTGGCCCGCCACCGGTCGCTCATCCGCGCGCTCGTCACCCGCCACAGGTCCGCGAACGCCGCCTCCAGCGGATGCCGAGCCGCGCCCTTGAGCATGCCGTCGAAGATGTCCAGCGGGCACGAACCCTCATCCAGCTCGTCGTCCAGGTGGAACAGCCACGTCAGCCACTGCGCGAACAGCGCCGCCGCGGCCGCGTCGAACTCGGCGAACGCCCGGCCCGCCATCCGGTGGTAGCCCACGCCGGGCGCGGCGCGCAGCCCGGTCCTCCTGGCCCAGTCGATGACCGCGGCCTCGATCGCGTACACGGCCGGGTGCATCCTGCACGGCGCCGCCATCGCGGGCACCCGCTCGGTGAGCGGCATCAGCGCCAGCGCCGCCGAGCCGCCTCTGCGCGGCAGCGGCAGCATCGAGGTCAGGGCCGAACGCAGCGCGGTACGCACCGCGGCGAACACGGTGGTGTTCGTGGTGGTGTTCGTGGTGTTCACGGAGGTCTTCACAGAGGCTTCCACGGAGGTCTTCACAGCGATCTTCACAGGGGGCCGAAAAGCCAGTTGCCCGCGGCGTTGGGGTCGTCGCTGCGGTAGAAGTCGGAGGCGGCCAGGACCAGCTCGTCCACGGTGAGCGCGCCCCTGCCCGTCCGGTCGAGCCGGTCGAACGCCTCGTCCACGTCGTCGTAGGCCACGCCGAACGCGCTGAGCATCGTGCGGAACTCGCCGGGGCCGATCTCCCCGTCCCGGTTGCCGTCGCACAGCTTCGCCACCGCCACCGTGGCCGGCCTGAACACCGCGTCATACAGATCGCCTGTGACGAACGCCGCAACCATCCCGGTACGGAAGTCCGGCCGCGCGATGCTGAAGTCGGGGTCCCGCTCGAGCGTCTGCGACAGGGTGGCCCAGATCCCGTCGAAGCTGTCGACCAGGCTGGACCCGGTGAGCGAGGTGGGGGACTCCCCGAAGCCCACCAGGATGCGGGCGCCCAGCCCCAGCAAGTCCTCACGCTCCACGACGCCGTTGCCGCACGCGTCGATGTGGTCGAATGCCCGGTCTAGCTTGTGATTGAGCAGGTCGATAGCCACCAATGCCTCCCCCGAGACTGACTGCGTGATCACATTAAGTGGGGCGGGGGGCTTTGTCAGCGAGGCTCGCACCGGCACCCCCCGTAACGTGTGCGAAACACGGACACGGCATGCTGGTAGCTAGACATGTACTGCCAGATAGAGGGGACGCTGTGGACCGCCAGCAGGAGTTCGTGCTCCGCACGCTCGAGGAACGCGACATCCGGTTCATCCGGCTGTGGTTCACTGACGTGCTCGGCTTCCTCAAGTCAGTGGCGATCGCCCCAGCCGAGCTGGAGGGCGCGTTCGCGGAGGGCATAGGGTTCGACGGCTCGGCCATCGAGGGCTTCGCCCGCGTCTACGAGTCCGACATGCTCGCCAAGCCCGACCCGGCCACGTTCCAGATACTGCCCTGGCGCAGCGAGACGCCGGGCGCGGGGCGCATCTTCTGCGACATCCTCATGCCGGACGGCTCGCCCTCCCACGCCGACCCGCGCTGGGTGCTCAAGCGCACGCTCGCCAAGTGCGCCGACATGGGCTTCACGTTCTACACCCACCCGGAGATCGAGTTCTTCCTGCTGAAGAACCGCCCCGAGCCCGGCGAGCGGCCCGAGCCGATCGACTCCGGCGGCTACTTCGACCACACGCCCCACAGCGCGGGCCACGACTTCAGGCGCCAGGCGGTGCTGATGCTGGAGTCGATGGGCATCTCCGTCGAGTTCAGCCACCACGAGGGCGCGCCCGGGCAGCAGGAGATCGACCTGCGTTACGCCGACGCGCTCACCACGGCCGACAACATCATGACCTTCCGCCTGGTCATGAAGGAGGTCGCGCTGGAGCAGGGCATCTGGGCCTCGTTCATGCCCAAGCCGTTCACCGAGCACCCAGGCTCCGGCATGCACACGCACATGTCGCTGTTCGAGGGCGACAGGAACGCCTTCTACGAGGCCGGGGCCGAATACCAGCTCTCCAAGATCGGCCGGTCGTTCATCGCCGGGCTCCTCAAGCACGCCGCCGAGATCACCGCCATCACCAACCAGTGGGTCAACTCCTACAAGCGGCTCTGGGGCGGGGCCGAGGCCATCGCGGGCCAGGGTGGTGAGGCGCCCTCCTACGTGTGCTGGGGCCACAACAACCGCTCCGCCCTGGTCAGGGTGCCGATGTACAAGCCGCACAAGGGCGGCTCGACGCGCATCGAGTTCAGGTCGCTCGACTCGGCGTGCAACCCGTACCTCGCCTTCGCGCTGATCCTGGCGGCCGGGCTGAAGGGCATCGAGGAGGGCTACGAGCTCCCCGCCGCGGCCGAGGACAACGTGTGGACGCTGACCAGCGCCGAGCGGCGCGCCCTCGGCATCCAGCCACTGCCCGGGTCGCTCAACGACGCGATCGCGGTCATGGAGCAGAGCGAGCTGGTGGCCGAGACGCTGGGGGAGCACGTCTTCGACTTCTTCCTGCGCAACAAGCGGGCGGAGTGGCGCGAATACCGCCGCCACGTCACCGAGTTCGAGCTGGGCCGCTACCTGCCGGTGCTCTGAGCCTTCCAGGGGCCGATCACCGCCTCGTCGAACACGATCTCCTGCAGGAGGTCGGCCCCCGCCCGGTCCACGATGTGCGCGCCCGCGGCGGGGGCGGGATCGCCGCCCTTCACCCTGGTCACCAGGCTCTCCCACCTGCGCTGATGGCGCGCGAACGTCCTGGGCGCCACCACCCGGCCCCTGATCCGCTGCCCCGCCAGCGCGGCCTCCGCCGGCGCGTCCAGCAGGAGCAGGTGGAAGCTCGCGCGGTGCCTGCGGGCCAGCCAGGCGAAACCCCGCAGTACGTACGGGGCGCAGCCCCGGTTGTGCGCGACGACCGAGTGGCCGCGGGTCAGGGCCTGGCGGATGCGGCTCAGGTGGGTGACGAAGACGACGGCGCGGCGTACCGGCTGGGGGGCCCAGCCCAGCCGCCCGTACCAGTGCCGCTTTGACTGGAACGAGTCGATCACCGCGACCGTGCCTATGGTGACGGGCAGGCTCTCTGCTCCGTGCATCCCGTACAGGCGTCGCAACAAGGTGGTCTTGCCCGCGCCCGGAAGCCCCGTCAAGACGACCAGGGAACCGGACGGATACCGCAACCTCGCGCCCTGCACAGGCTCACCCCCGCTTTCTCTCATGTTGCCGTGCTTACAGCCTCCCCGAGGCCGGCCGAAGATGCGCGCCTCATCGCGCATCAGCCACCGACCCCTTCGCGGCGCGTCCACGGCCCGGCCGCCTCCGCGACGCGCCCGCTCGTACTCGACGCGCCCGCTGACTTGGTCACCTGCGACGCATCCGCGTTCCGGTGACGCCTTCGCGCACTTGATCGTCGGTGACGTGTGCACGGTCAGCGGCCCGGATGCGCGTGCCTGCCAACCACGCCCCCGGCCGCCGTGCTGAGGAGCGCCCCGTCCGCCCGGCGCGCCGCGTCCTGCGGCGATGCACGCTGCGGCGATGCGCTCTGCGATCAGGCGCTCTGCCTTGGCCGCTCGTTCGGCGGGAGCCGCGGGGCCGGCCACCAGACCGGCGTCGGACGCCCTTGGGCGCTGCCTGGGGCAAGATCCTCCAGCCGGGAAGGGGCGCTCGATCGCGAGTGGCCAGGGGCGAGGATCGTCGGCCGTATCGGGGGATTGGTCGCGGGGCGGGGGAAAGCCGGGATAAGGTACTCCCAACGCCTTGATCGGCCTCACTCCAGGTGCAAGTTCGGAGTGAGGCCGATTTTCGTTGCTTCTGACCCCCGAGTCACATCCCGGCGATGTGCGGCGCATAGCGTCTCGATACACCTGGTGACAGGCCGGTCGGGATGGGCGGGGAAGTTTCGGGCCCCCTCGAGGCGTTATGTGGTGGTGTCGATCAGCCTCAGGACCCCCGAGATCTGGCGAAACCGGGAGTCCAGTAAAATCGGCCTGTTCCTTTTGACATTTCCGGACTTCCCGCCATATGTGGCGATATTGGAGGGTGTGGCATGACGACGGCTGCCCTGCAGACCGTGTTGACCGTTCCGGAGCGTTTCCGGGGCCCTGTGGGAGTCGCCAACGGCGGCTGGATAGCGGGCACCATGGCGGAAGCGCTGAACGGTGGTCGATCAGCCGTCGAGGTCACGTTGCATGCGCCCACGCCATTGGAAACCGAGCTACGCCTGGAGCACGTCGCCAACTCCGTGTCCCTCTCGGACGGTGACAAGCTCCTGGTCGAGGCCATCCCCGTGGCCGAGGACCTGGAGGGCCCCGGGTTCGTGGCGTTCAACGACGCCGCCCGTGCCGAGGCGGGGTTCGTGGGGCTGAAGGCGCACCCGTTCGCCGAGTGCTTCGCCTGCGGCATGCGCGAGCCGGGTGACGGCCTGCGCATCTTCCCCGGCCCGGTGGAGGGCACTGACCTGGTGGCGGCCGGCTGGCGGGTGCCGTTCACGGTGGCGGGCGAGGACGGGGTGCCCGCGTCGATCGTGGGTGCGGTGCTCGACTGCATCACCGGCTGGGCCCACTTCGGTCCCGGCGAGTCCGCGCTGCTCGGGCGGCTCGCGGTGCAGATCCACCGCCCCGTCAACCCCGGCGGCCGCTACTCCGTGGTGGCCCGCCCGACCGGCCGCGACGGGCGCAAGATGTACGGCCAGAGCGCTATCTATGAGATGGACGGCACGCTCGTGGCCGCCGCTCGCGCCACCTGGATCGCTCCACGCTGACTTGCGATGCCGTACGGCCCCTGAGCTCGAACGAGCAGCTCAGGGGCCGTATGCATTGCCCTACCCCGTGGTGAGGTCGCGGCGCCGGATGCCCGCCCCCTCCGGTCGTCGGCTCGCGGCGAGAACGTCCAGGGGGAGGTTCGGTGTCGCTCAGGAGGCGGCGGCTTGGCGCTGAGCCGGTCCCAACGTGTGGGCTGTGGCGCCGGCTGAGTGGAGGCGGGGTAAGGCCGAGACGCCGGGGAGGAGGCGGTCGGTCGACGAGGCCGAGGCGGCGGTGGGGGAGCCCGGGTGCGGGTCGTGGGTTCAGGGTGCGGTGGTGAGGTGGGTGACGACGGTCGACACGCAGCGGTCGTCGAACAGGATCGTGTAGTGGTTGCAGTCCGGGATCACCTCGTCCCGCAGACCCGGGAGGCGGGCGGCCCAGGGGAGAGCGAGATCGTCGGGGAGCATGCCGACGTCCTGGTTGAGCAGGCCGCGGGGCGCTCTGAGCAGAGAGAGCGGTGACTGGACGCTTTCGAGCGCGGCCGCGATGGCCTCCGGCTCGAGCCGCAGCCAGCGCCCATCCTGCATCACCGCCTCCCCGACCGCCCGCGACCGCAGCGCCCCCTCGGGCCCCGTCAGGTCATAGCGGACGTACGCCTCCACGTCGGCGTTCCAGTGGCCGACGAAGGCCGGATGTGCCTTGAAGAAGTCGACGTACGCCTCGGCGGTGGGGAACGTCTGGCGCAGCCGGGCGATCGCCGGTCCGAGCGTGGCTTCCAGAACCTCGTCGACATCCAGATCCTCGGGCAGCGGCGGCAGGGGGAGCCCGCCGTCCACCAGCACCACCCGCGCGAAGTCCCGCTCCGCGGCGACCAGGGCGGCTATGTACGCGCCCATCGAGTGCCCGGTCAGCACCGCGTCCGGACCCGCTCCGACGTGGTCGGCGACACGCAGCACGTCCTCGGCGTGCCTCGGCAGCCCGTACGGCCCGGGCAGCGAGTCGCTGTGCCCGCGACCGCGCAGGTCCATCGCGACCAGGCGCCATCCCTCGGGCAGCCGCCGCCCCACCGCGCCCCACGCCATCAGCGAGGCCGTGATCCCGTGCACCGCGATGATCGTGCGCGGTCCCGTTCCGAACGTTGCGATGCGCTGACCGGCGACATCGTCGAACTCGAATCTCATAAACGGAGCTTAGGGACAAACGCCCGGCCACGGTATGCACGGCCCTCGGGCGATCGCTCTCCCACGTGGCGGATAAATTGCCTGATATGCGTATCACCGTGATCGAGCACGAGGCCGAGGCCGGCCTCGGGTACCTCGGCGAATGGCTGGGCTTGGCCTGCGACGTCGTACGTCCGTACCTTGGCGAGGAGATTCCCGCGCGCCCGGCGGACGGGCTGATCGTGCTCGGCGGTGCGGCGGCAGCCTGGGAGGACGAGCGGAGCCCCTGGCAGCCCGCCACCCGCGACCTGCTGCGCCTGGCCGTCGAAGAGGGCACCCCCACCCTCGCCGTCTGCCTGGGGGCACAGCTGCTGACCATGGCCTGCGGCGGCACGGTCGAGCGAGGGGCGAACGGGCTCGAGGTGGGTGCTCGCGAGGTGGTCGCGTTGCCCGCGGCCGGCGATGACCGGCTGCTCGCGGGGGTCGGCACGGCCGTGGCCGTCCAGTATCACCAGGACGCCATGACGCGGCTGCCCGACGGTGCGGTGCCGCTCATGACCGGGGCGCAGTATGAGAACCAGGCCTATCGGCTCGGTGAGGCCGCGTGGGCGGTCCAGTTCCATCCTGAGGCCACGCCGGAGATCTTCGCCTCCTGGACCGCTGAGTCCGACCTGGACGTGGCCGAGGAGCTCAACGCCGAGGTCAAGGCCGCCGAGAGTGCGCTCGTCGCCACCTGGCGGCCGGTGGCGGAGGCGTTCGCCCAGGTGATCAGAGCCAGAGGTGATCTGAGCTAGAGGTGATCAGAACCAGCGGTCACGCCTGAACCGCAACCTCCGGCGCATTGCCCGCGCGCCCTTCTCGGCGCGCGCCTGGGTCCTCGCGGTTGAACACTTTGTTTAAAACGGAAAGTTGACAACGGTTCGATTGCTGCGGCATCGTGAGCCCCATGCCTACGAATGCCGATCACCACCCCGACCCCTTCACTCCTCCGCATTCGGAGCGGGCGCGCGCGCAACGCGTGCACGCGTCCCTTTTCCGGATCGCCGAGCGGCACGCGGCCACCGATGAGCAGCGCGGTCGGCAGGCCCATGCGTCAGCCATCGGCCCGCACGAAGCCGTCAGGCTCGTGGCGTTCCTGCTCAGCGGGACCGCACGGCTCGATGACGGCGAGCCGGAGGTCGATCACGCTGACATCACCGCGGCGTTGAGCCTCCTCCCGCTGGTGCGCGGGGAGCTGGACGCGCTGGAGGTCGGCCTGCTACAGATGGCGCGGGGTCGCGGCATGACCTGGCAGGAGATCGCGTTCGGGCTCGGGCTCGGCACCGCACAAGCTGCCAGGCAACGCCACGAACGCCTCGCGGACCGTGTCGAAGGCCTGGAGTAGCACGGGCCTCCAGCCTGATCGTCCGTGCTCGCCGAGGCCGAGCCCGGCCAGCCCTCACGCCGCCGGGTGGCCGAGTACGAGCGGCCCCGAGACCGCCACCGCCTGGACACAAGCGGCACATGGGCGACGGCGGGCGGATCATCAGCGTGAACCCGGGCCCGGTCGGCACCGACATGAACCCGGCCGACGGCGAAGCTGCCGATTTCCAGCGCTCCCTCACCGCCCTGGGACGTTACGGCGACGCCGAGGACATCGCCCCGTGGTGGCCTACCTGGCGGGCCCCGGCGGCCGCCATGTCACCGGCACCGCCCTCGCCGTGGACGGCGGGTACACCATCTGGCGGCGAGCCGTCCCCGTCCACTTGCCGCCCGGCCGGCCGCGAGTGGACGGGGACTCGATCGTGCTTGCAGCTGGAGAGCTCCCCGCGTCCGGTGGCCGACGGCCTGCCCCTCAGCGTGTTCGTCCCCGCGACTGACTCTCGTCCTGCGAGGGGGCACGTGCCCGCCACCCCCCACCCCGCTCCTGTTCCTGCACGACGCCTGGTGCTGGACCGACGCGCCCGGATGAACACGCCCCTGAGGCTGGTTTGACCTTGTCACCAGCGTCAACGTTTACCGTCGCACCATGAGCACCTTGGAACGGGTCACCCTCCTCAAGCACGACCAGAGCTTCTTCGACGCTCTGGTGGCAAGCGATCTCGCCGCTCTGGAGGAACTGCTGGCGGACGACTTCGTCCTGGTCGGGGTCGAGGACGGGGCCGTCGCCGACAGGGGGATCCTGCTCGACCTGGTGGCCTCCGGCTCCCTCCGGTTCCCGCAGATCGACTCGTTCCCGGACGAGGCGATCGTCCGGGTCATCGGCACGGTGGGCATCGTCATCGGGCGTACCGGTATGAACTTCACCAACCCCGACGGCACCACGTTCAGTGCCGGAAGCCGCTACACCCACGTCTACGCCGCCGACGCCCACGGCGCCTGGCGCCTCGTCTCCGCCCAGGGCACCGCGATCAGGGCTTGATCCCCCGCTCAGTAGGAATGACGTCGATCACGCCGAGGTGATCGACGGCGTCGGGATGATCCAACGCGGCGTGGCGGTGACCGGCGCGTGGGTCCGGGTGCGGGTGGGAGCCGCAGCGGTGGCGGTCCCATGCGCGCGGGGCCGGGTGAGCGCGTGGGCCAAGGCGTGGACGCCGCCCACAGCCAGCGGGAACGCCGCCACCCCCGCCCAGCCCGATGCCCCCGCCCGCACCGGCACCCCGGCGGCCCGCAAGCGCCGCCAAGCCCACACCGAGAACGGGATGACCACCAAGGGCGCGGTCACCACCCCAGGCGTGTACCTCCGCGCCACCGCGGCCTGGGCCAGATGCACCACCCCATGCGCCCCGAACCCCAGCAGCGCGGCCTGGAAGACCGGGCTCCGCCCGCCCGTGCGCGCCCCCAGCGCCGAGGCCCCTGCCACCATCCCGCCCATGAGCCCGATGGCCACGTTCACGTGCCTCTGCGACACCTCGGGAACCCAGGGCCACCGCTCCCGGGCCTTACGCGCCCAGCCCGCCATGGTCGCCAGCTCCTCCGCGTCGTGCACCGCCCACGCCGCCAGCAGCCCCCACGTGACGGTAGAGGGAACCATCGAAACCACCTCCGAGAAGAATGCAACGCAACGTTGCGTTCCTATGGTACGCGGGAAGTGGCTGTCAAGATGGAGGGGTGCCCAGGATCGAATCCACCGCCGCGCGGCTCGCCAAGCTCGGCTTCGCCGATGGCGCCAGGGCCGCTCAGCTCATCCGGCAGGCGGGAGCCGACGTGGACGATCTCCTGGAGTTCCTGGTGGACGTGGCCGACCCCGACCAGGCGCTGGTCTCGCTGACGCGCCTGGCCGAGCGCGAGCCTGCCGTGCTCGGCACCGTCCGCGGAGACGAACACCTGCGTGCCCGGCTGCTGGCCGTGCTCGGCGTCAGCGCCGCCCTCGGCGAGCACCTGGTGCGCCACCCCGGCCAGATCGCGCTCCTCGCCGAACCCCGGCTGGGCGACGCGCGGGCGGAGCTGCTGCGTGCGGTCGGCGCCGAGCCCGGGGAGGCCGCCACCGGCGACGACCCGCTGAACGCGCTCCGCGTGGCCTACCGCGGCAGGCTGATGCATCTGGCCGCGCGCGACCTCACGGGAGAGGCCACACTGGCCGAGGTCATGGCGGAGCTGTCCGACCTCGCGGGCGCCGCGCTGGAGGCCGGGCTCGCCATCGCGCGGGCGGAGATCGACGACAGTCAGGTACGCCTGGCGGTCATCGGCATGGGCAAATGCGGCGCCAGGGAGCTCAACTACATCAGCGACGTAGACGTGATCTTCGTAGCCGAGCCTCGAGATGGAGCCGACGAGACCAAGGCGCTGCGCACGGCGACCCGGCTGGCCCAGGCCATGATGCGGGCCTGCGCCGACACCACGTCCGAGGGCTCCCTGTGGGAGGTGGACGCGGGCCTGCGGCCGGAGGGCAGGTCGGGCCCGCTGGTGCGCACGCTCGGCAGCCACCTGGCCTACTACCGGCGCTGGGCCAAGACGTGGGAGTTCCAGGCGCTGCTCAAGGCCCGCCCGGTCGCGGGTGACATGGAGCTGGGCGCCGCCTACGTCGAAGCGGTCAACGACCTGGTGTGGTCGGCGGCCACCCGCGAGCACTTCGTCGAGGACGTGCAGGCCATGCGCCGGCGGGTCGAGGCGCACGTGCGCGCGGAAGGGGACCGCCAGCTCAAGCTGGGCCCTGGCGGGCTGCGCGACATCGAGTTCGCGGTGCAGCTGCTCCAGCTCGTCCACGGCCGGCTCGACCCCCTGCTGCGCCGCAGGGCCACGCTGCCCGCGCTGGCCGCGCTCTCCAGGGGCGGGTACGTGGGCCGCGACGACTCGCGCGGGCTGGCGGAGGCGTACTCGTTCCTGCGCCAGGTGGAGCACCTCCTGCAGCTGCACCGGCTGCGGCGCACCCACATCGTGCCCTCCGGCGAGTCCGATCTGCGCAGGCTGGGCCGGGCGCTCGGCATGCAGCCCGATCCGGTGAGAGAGTTCACGGCAAGGTGGCGGCGGCATGCCATGGAGGCGCGGCGGCTGCACGAGAAACTGTTCTACCGGCCGCTGCTCCAGGCCGTGTCGCGGCTGCAGGAGTCGGAGGCGCGGCTTTCGGCCACGGCGGCGAAGGCCAGGCTGGAGGCGCTGGGCTACGTCGATCCCGCCGGCGCGCTGCACCACATCGCCGCCCTCGCCTCCGGCGTGTCCAGGCGGGCCGCGATCCAGCGCACGCTGCTGCCCGTCATGCTCGGCTGGTTCGCCGACACGCCCGACCCGGACGGGGCGCTGCTCGGGTTCAGGCAGGTGAGCGACAAGCTGGGCAGCACGCCGTGGTATCTGCGGCTGCTGCGCGACGAGACGGCGGTGGCGGCCAGGATGGCGCGCGTGCTCGGCGCCAGCCGCTACGCGACCGGCCTGATCCTGCACGCGCCCGAGGCGGTCGCGATGCTGGGCGCGGACCAGGAGCTCGCCGTCCGCTCCCGCGAGTCCCTGCTCAACGAGGCCGCCGCGGCGGTCTCCAGGCACGCGGGCGATCCCGTGACCGCCGTGGCGGCCGTGCGGGCACTGCGAAGGAAAGAGCTGTTCCGTACGGCCGTGGCCGACATCTTCGGGCTCATCGACATCGAGACGGTCGGGAGCGCCTTGTCCGCCTTGACCGATGTGACCCTCCAGGCCGCGCTCGACGCCGCACTCACCAAGGTCCCGAACGTCACGAAGTTCGCCATCATCGCCATGGGCCGGCTCGGCGGCATGGAGTGCTCCTACGCCAGCGACGCCGACGTCATGTTCGTCCACTCGCCGCTGCCCGGGGTTGAGGAGCGCGAGGCCACGGACGCCGCCTACGCCGTGGCCAACGAGGTGCGCCGGCTGCTCTCGCTGCCCGCCCCCGACCCGCCGCTGGCCGTCGACCCCGACCTGCGTCCCGAGGGGCGGCAGGGCCCGCTGGTGCGGACGCTGGCCTCGTACCGCGCCTACTACTCGCGCTGGTCGTCGCCGTGGGAGTCGCAGGCGCTGCTGCGGGCCAGGTTCTCGGCGGGCGACCGGGAGCTGGGGGAGCAGTTCACATCGATGATCGACGAGCTGCGTTACCCGCAGGGCGGGCTGCACGACGACGCGGTCAGGGAGATCAGGCGGCTCAAGGCCCGCATGGAGGCCGAGCGCCTGCCCCGCGGCGCCGACCCGGCCCTGCACACCAAGCTGGGCCCGGGCGGGCTGTCCGACGTGGAGTGGGTGGCGCAGCTGCTGCAGCTCCGCTACGCGGGCACGCTGCCGTCGCTGCGCACCACCCGTACGCTCGAGGCACTGCGTGCGGCCGTGGGCGAGGGCCTGCTCGCCCCGGCCGACGAGGCCGTGCTGGCCGAGGCATGGCGCTTCGCCTCCCGCATCCGCGACGCGATCATGCTGGTCAAGAGCCGCCCGGGCGACAGCGTCCCGCGCGACTCGGGGGAGCGCAAGCTGATCGCCCAGACGCTCGGCTACCCGCCGGACGGCTCGGAGGACTTCCTGGACGACTACCGCCGCGTCACGCGCCGCGCACGTCAAGTAGTGGATCGAGTCTTCTACGGGGCTTGATCGAGCACGGCGAACGGGTGTATCAAGGCGCAGGTGTTATCCATTTATGTGGATCTGGCCCTCGGCCTGGTGGTGTCGTTCCTGCTGCTGTCGCTGCTGGTGAGCGGCCTGAACGAGGCGTTCGTGCGGTTGCTCGCCATCCGCAGCAAGTTCCTGTGGGCCTACCTCAGGGACACCATGGACGGCTCCGACAAACAGGGCAGGTCATGGTTGCCGGCCAAAGTACGTGACGTCTTCGCGGCGTTGCCCTTCGTCCGCGACCCGCGCCCCAAGCACAGCGACCAGCCCTCGCCCGCCGAGCCGGGCACCCTGCCGACGCGGGAGAGCAAGGCCGAGGACACCATGGTCAACCTGCTCTACCAGCGCGTCCAGGAGATCGACCACCCCAAGAGGGGCCGGACCAGCATCGCGAACATCCCTCCTGGACGCTTCGCGGTGGCGCTGATGGAGCTGGCCGCGGGCCAGCCGGACGGCGTCGAGGGGTTCCTGGAGAGGCTCAAGGAAATGCGCAGCCCCCTCTACGGGCACCTCAAGGGCGTGTGGGAGACGGCGCAGCGTGACCTCGACCGGTTCAGGCAGGGGGTGGAGACCTGGTTCGACGGGGAGATGCAGCGGCTGTCCATGCTCTACAAGCGGTACGTCAAGTGGGTCGTCGCCGTGCTGGGCCTGCTCGTGACGCTGGTGTTCACCATGGACGGGCTGGAGTACGCCAGGACGCTGCTGCGGGACAACGCCTTCCGCACCTCGGTGACGGCCGTCGCGGAGGCGGGGCCCGACGCGTACAACGAGCTGAAGGCCCGCTGCACGGACGGAGACCCGGTGCAGTGCGTCACCGAGACGCTCAGCCAGCCCGCGCTGGTCAGGATGGCCGACCACGCGCTGGTCAGCCTGTCGATCCCGGCGCAGGGCGACCCGTCCGTGCACTGGAACGGCGGCGTGTGGTGGGACCGGATCACCACACCGAGCCACTGGCCCGGCTTCCTGCTGACGTACGTGGCGCTGATGTTCGGGGCGCCGTTCTGGTGGGACGTTCTCCGGCGCATCACCGGCATCAAGGCGCGACGCTGAGCCTCGCGGGGATGATCAGGACTCGCCCCTGGCCGCCAGGGTGATCACGTCGGCCAGGTCCGCCAGCTCGGAGGGGTCGTCGGTCAGCCTGGCCGTGGCCAGCCGCAGGTGGTGCGTGGCGGCGGGCCGGATCACGTACCGGCTGCCGGCCGCGACGGAGATCCCGTGCGCGGCCAGCGTGACCAGCGCCGCCGACTCCTCGCGCACCGGCACCCACAGTACGAGCCCGTCCCCGCCGCCCGTGCGCACGCCGCGTGCCGCCAGCTCCGACGCCAGCCGCGCCCGCCGTCCCGCGTAGACCGCGCGTGCGTGCTCGACACAGGCCCGTACCTCGCCGTCGCCGAGCAGGTGAGCCAGCGCGTCCTGCAGGATGCGGCTGGTCCAGCCGGTGCCGAAGCTGCGCAGCACGCGCACCCGCTCCACCGCGTCCGCGGCCCCGCCGATGACCGCGATGCGCAGGTCGGGGCCGTGCGACTTGGAGTACGAGCGCACCAGCACCGTACGGTCGGGAAAGCGCGTCCCCATGCTCACCATCGGCGAGACCGACAGCTCGCCTATCCCGTCGTCCTCCACGATCAGCGTCGACGTCGGCTCCAGGAGGTCGGCGAGCTCGGCCGAGCGCTCGGCGGTCACGGCGTGGCCGCAGGGCGACTGGCCGCGCGGCTGGTAGACGAACGCGACCGGCCTGGCCCGCAGGGCCTTGGCCAGCGCGTCGGGGATCGGCCCGTGCTCGTCGCAGGCCACAGGGATGATCTGGACGCCGATCGTCTCCAGGATGTCCAGCAGCCGGGCGCCGGTCGGCTCTTCGATGGCGATCCTGTCGCCGGGCAGCGCGGTCGTCTGGCGGCCAGCTGCCGCCCGGCGTGGACGGCGATCGGCTGAAGGCGGTCCGGCTGCGTACCACGTACACGCCGGAGAGCTCGGGCGAGCACCAC
>NZ_JBFAMX010000199.1:0-16789 GCF_040659615.1 Nonomuraea sp. NPDC049784 | reverse complement strand
GGATCAGCACGTCCGCCCGCTCGGCGAGCGCGCGTAACGCGGCGGGGTCGTCCAGCGCGGCCTGGTGCACGGGCGCGCCGCCGAACTCGTCGGCCAGGGCCTTGAGGGCCCCGCCGTCGCGACCGGCCAGGATGACGTCCCGGCCGCGGGCGCGGAGCTCGGCCGCCGCCAGGCGTCCGGTGTGGCCCGTGGCGCCGTAGACGGCGATGTGCGGTGAGGACACGGCTCACCTCCATGATTCATACTGGGAGTACGTAACTGTTCTTCGAAGTTACGTACCGCGAGTATGTAAGTCAATGGGAGCAGCACGATGATCCGCCGTACCCAGGCAGAACGATCGGACGAGACGACGGGGCGGTTGGTGCTGGCCGCGCGGGAGCTGTTCGGCGCGCAGGGATATGCGGTCACGTCGATCGACGCGATCGCCGTCGCGGCCGAGGTGACCAAGGGGGCCGCCTATCACCACTTCGGCGGCAAGGTGGAGCTGTTCCGCGCGGCGTTCGTGGGGGAGCTGGAGGCGGTCGACGCCAAGCTGGAGCAGGTCGCCGCCGAGGAGGGTGACCCGTGGGCCGCGCTGCGGCGCGGCTGCCGGACGTTCCTGGAGCACTGCCTCGATCCGGGCTTTCGGCAGATCGTGTTGCTGGATGCGCCGTCGGTGCTGGGCTGGGAGACGACCCGGGAGATCGAGTACGGCCACATGCTGCGGATCGTGCTCGACGGGCTGCGCCTGGCCGTGGCGTGCGGGCAGGCCCCGGACGGCGACCTGCCCGCCCGCGCGCAGATCATCTTCGGCGCGCTGTGCGAGGGCGGGATGTTGCTGGCCCGCTCCCAGAGCCCGGCGGCCGACCTGCCGCGGATCGCCGCGGAGGCCGACCGGTTCCTGGAGGCGTTGCGACTGTGATCAGCCGTGCGAGTCGGTCGCGGAACCCTTGAGGGTGGAGAAGCAGGACGGGCCGTTCTGACCGTCGAACCGGACGGAGTCGAAGAAGTCGCGGAAGTCGATGTAGAAGTTGCCCTTGTCGCGCGGACTGGTCACCGCCGAGCAACCGCCGTAGTTCGCCTCCGAGAAGAGGTGGATGTAGGAGTCGGTGCGGTTCCAGTCGGACTTGGCGCGGTCGGCCATGCCCAGGGCGGCGAGGTCGGGCGTGTCAGCCTTGATCTGGATGATGTCGCCGGCGCCGTCGAGGCCGGAGAACATGCAGTAATAGCCGTCCTGGCACCTGTCGTAGCCGGTGGCTGCCTGGGCGGGGACCGCCAGGGCGGCCAGGGCAGCGGCAGCGAGCGGTAACGCCAACATGTGAAGCTTCTTGCCCACTATTCCTCCACGGGTGAAACTTTCTTTCGGCTCGACCATACATGGCGCGATCTTGTCAGGAAAGGGGTCGCCTCACGCCGTCCCCATCGCCCGCAGGCCGCGGAGGAACAGCTCCAGGTGGCGGCGGGCGAGCTCCTGGTTGGCCTCCGCCGAAAGCGGCCCGGGGAGGGGGCGGGCGATCCGTACGAGCATCATCACGATGTCCATGAACGTGACGTGCTCCGGCAGCACGCCCGCCGCGTGGCAGTCGGCGATGAGTTGCCGTACGGCGCGGGCGGACTCCTCGCGCACCGGTGACAGCTCCGGGTCGTTCGCCGGTTCGACCATGTCGAGCAGGGCGGGGAGCACGGCCGAGACCCGCAGCTCGAGCGCCTCGCGCAGGTAGCGCGCCAGCGCGTCGAACGGGTCGCGCTCCTCCTCGGCCGCCGCCACCGCCGCCGCGGCGGTCCTGGTCAGCGCGTCCAGGGCGACCGCGTGGAAGAGGGTGTCCCGGTCGGGGAAGCGGCGGTAGAGCGTGGCGCTCCCGACTCCGGCGCGGCGGGCGATGTCGTCGAGCGGCACGTCGGGGCCGCGCTCGGCGATCATGTCGCGCGCGGCGAGCAGGATCTGCTCCAGGTTGCGCCGCGCGTCGGCCCGCATGGGCTTGGACTTCACGAGTCCGAGCATAGCGGCTAAGTGGGGGAAAATTCCCCGGTTGGGTTGTGCCCCCTGTCGGCGTCGTGCGACAGTTAACCGGGGAGTTTTTCCCCACTTAATCAGACAGAGGGGTAGATCATGAGCAGTGAGGTGCGGGTCCTCGACCTCGTCAACCGCTGGGCGCAGGCCGAGCTCAACGGCGACGCCGACGCCTTCGGCGACCTCCTCAGCGACGACTTCGCGGGTATCGGCCCCGTCGGGTTCAAGCTGGACAAGCAGCAGTGGGCCGGTCGGCACCGCGGCGACCTGAAGAACCACCACTTCGCGATCCTCGACCCGCAGGTCCGCCTCCACGGCGACACCGCGATCGTGAGCGGCGTGCAGGAGCAGCGCACCTCGGTCAGGGGACACGAGGTCAACGACTCGTTCCGGGTGACGCTGGTCGCCGTCGGGCAGGGCGACCGCTGGCTGATCGCCAACATCCAGCTCAGCGGCCCGCTCCAGGACCCGTCGGCGCCGCCGCCGTTCGCCCGCGAGCGCGGCTGAAACTTTCACCCTTTTCCCACCTGATATGGGTGCGGCGCTGGGGAGGGTGAGTGCGCCACCACCTTGGACCCTGTCCGGGGCGGGCGCATCGGCCGGGCCGTTTTCGGGCCTGCGACGCCCTTGCCCGCTACGGCCGGCGGGCTACACCTCCGGGATGTCGGGTACGTACAGAGATCTCGACAATCCGTCAAGGAGCCAGTCATGCGCATCCGCACCGTGATCATGGTCCTCTTAGCCGCCGCCGGGCTGGTCCTGGTCGGCCCTTCGCCGGCCTCCGCCATCGGCGGCTTCGACTACTCCCGGGCGCAGGTGGCCGCCTCGGGCCTGCAGGTGCCGTGGGGGCTGGCGTTCCTGCCGGACGGCAGCGCTCTGGTCTCGGAGCGCACCACCGCCAAAATCCTGCAGGTACGGCCTGGGCAGGCGCCCACGCAGGTGGCCACCGTCAACGGGGTGTCCGCCTCGGGGGAGGGCGGGCTGCTCGGTACCGCCGTGTCGCCGACATACGCCCAGGACCAGTGGGTGTACGCGTACTTCAGCAGCGGCACCGACAACCGGCTCGTGCGCCTGCGGCTGAGCGCCCCGCAGACCCAGACCGTCCTGCTCTCCGGCCTGCCGCGATCCTCCATCCACAACGGCGGGCGCATCGCGTTCGGCCCTGACGGCCTCCTGTACGTGGCCACCGGGGACGCGGGCAACACCGCCAACGCCCAGAACCTGAACACTCCCGCCGGGAAGATCCTGCGCATCAGGCCCGACGGCGGCATCCCGCCGGGCAATCCGTTCGGCAACTCCCGGGTCTACAGCTACGGGCACCGCAACGTGCAGGGACTGGCCTGGGACACGCAGGGCAGGCTCTTCGCCGCCGAGCTGGGGCAGAACGCCAGGGATGAGATCAACCTCATCGTGGCGGGCGGCAACTACGGCTGGCCCACCTGCGAGGGCGTCTGCGGCAACCCGTCGTTCCGCGATCCCATCGTCACCTGGTCGACGGCCGAGGCGTCGCCGAGCGGGCTGGCGTACGCGAACAACACGCTCTTCGTCGCCGCGCTACGCGGGACGCGGCTGTGGACGGTGCCCGTGACGAGCGGCAGCGGGGCAGGGACGCCGGTCGCCGAGCTCCAGGGCACGTACGGGCGGCTGCGCACGGCGATGGTCGGGCCCGACGGCTGGCTGTGGGTGACGACCAGCAACCGGGACGGCCGCGGCACCCCGGCGGCCACAGACGACCGCATCGTCCGCATCCCGCCCACCGGCACCGCCTCCTGACCGTCCACCAAGGCGGCGGCGTAGAGGAGATCGGACGCCGCCGCCGGACCGGCCACCCGTCGGCGTGGAGCCGGTGGAACTCCAGCCGCAGCGAAGCCGCGGTCCACCTCGGCCCGGCTCGGCGATATGACCCTCGGCGGCTTGGGGGGCCTCGTTTTAACGAGATGACAAGCTGTCGGTGCCCGGCCGCATACTCAGAGCATGCAGGATGAGCCCCTCGAACTCGGCGAGATCGCGACGCCCAAATGGAACGCTCACAACGACAAGATGGCGGAGGTCGGCTTCCTGACCATCGCCAGGCGGCTCCCCTCCCTGGTGGCCCAGGCGCTGCGCATGGCGTGGGGCGCGAGCTCGCGCGACACGCTCGCCACGATCAGCCTCAACCTCCTCGGCGGCGTCTTCACGGCCTTCGGCCTGCTGGCGACGACCGGCGTGCTGACCGCCCTCTTCAACGAGGGTCCCACCCCCGACCGGGTGATGGCCGCGCTGCCCAGCCTCGCCCTGGTCGGCGGCGCGGCCGTGCTGCGCACGACCGTTCAGGCGGGGGCGGGCTGGGCGGAGTCGCGCCTCACCCCCCAGATCACCCGGTTGACCGAGGAGCGGCTGTACGGCCTGACCAGCCGGGTGGAGCTGGTGGCCTACGACGACCCGGAGTTCCACGACGCCCTGGAACGGGCCAGGGCCCGGGGCGTGGCCGTGGCGGACTCCGTGGTGTCCGCGGCCGTTGACGTGGTCACGGCGGCGGTCGGCATCGTGGCCGCGGCCGGGGTGCTCGGCGTGCTCCACCCGGTGCTGCTGCCGCTGCTGCTGCTCGCCGTCCTGCCCGACGCATGGGCGGCGGTCCGCAGCGCGCGCATGCGCTACTCCACCATGTACGGCCTGATCCCGGCCCGCCGCCGCAAGTGGATCATCGCGGAGCTGCTGGCGGAGCGGGAGGCCGCGGCCGAGGTGCGGTCGTTCACGATGCGCGGGTTCCTGCTGCGCATGTACGACGCGGTGGCCAAGGCCGAGCAGGAGGTCATGCTCCGCCTGGCCCGCCGCCAGACCTTCGCCCGCCTGATCGGCGAGGCGCTGGGCGGCCTCGGCACGGCCCTGGTCTACGTCGCGCTGGGCGTGCTGCTGGCCCTGGCCGCCATCCCTCTGGCGGTGGCGGGCACGGCGGTCCTGGCCATCAGATCGGGTCAGGGCTCGCTCAGCAGCCTCCTGTACGCCACCAACCGGCTCTACGAGCAGGGCCTGTACTTCACCGACTTCCTGGAATTCTGCGCCGACGCCGAACGCCGCCTGACCGTCCCCCGCCCGTCCCCGGTCCCCGAGGGCTTCGACCGCATCGTCGCCTCAGACGTGACCTTCACCTACCCGGGAGCCGACGAGCCCGCCCTGCGCGACGTCTCCATCGAGATCAAACGCGGAGAGGTGATCGCCTTCGTCGGCGAGAACGGTTCCGGCAAGACCACCCTCGCCAAGATCCTCGCCGGTCTGTACGAACCGGACTCCGGCACCGTCTGCTGGGACACCACCGACCTGAGCCAGGTCGACCCCGAAGACCTCCGGCTGCGCACCGCCGTCATCGCCCAAGACCACACCCGCTGGCCGCTGACCGCCCGCTACAACATCACCATGGGCACCGACAAGGGCCCGGATGCCCTGGACGCGGCCGCCGCCGTGGCCGGCGCCGACGAGGTCATCGCCGGCCTGCCCCACGGCTACCGCACCCTGCTGGACCGCCGCTTCAAAGACGGCCACGAACTGTCCGGCGGCCAGTGGCAGCGCATCGCCGTGGCCCGCGGCTTCCACCGCGACGCCGACCTGCTCATCTGCGACGAACCCACGGCCGCTCTCGACGCCCGCGCCGAACACGCCCTCTTCGAACGCATCCGCCACCACTCCGACGGCCGCACCGTCCTGCTCATCACCCACCGCCTGGCCAGCGTCCGCTACGCCGACCGCATCTACGTCCTCGACCACGGCAAGGTCACCGAGCAGGGCGACCACGCCACCCTGATGTCCCTCAACGGCCTCTACGCCGACCTCTACTCCCTCCAAGCCGCCGCCTACCGCTGACTCCGGGCCACTTGTAGGATCCGCGATTCCGTGAGCAAGTGCGGCTGATCATGAGCACTGTCCGAGCAAATCCGCGTGATCATGTGCTTTGTTAACGCTCTGCGATGTCGGACTTACGGGACGTTTGTGATCCGCGGGGTGGGGGCGTGCCGCAGATCCGTACGCTCCGGATATGGCGGGACAAGACGTGGTCGAGGCGCGTCGCGGTCGCGAGGTTCCCATGGCGTTCGTCCGGTACGCAGACGAGTCCGTGCGTGAAATCCCCTTCGCTCGGCTTAGGTTGGCGGATTTCGCGGAGTCGGTGCCGTGGCGGCGTGTTCGATCTATGCATGGGAAAGTTCATTACTCGGGCAGCTATGCGTCGGCTACGACAAGATGGTTGCCTTGGCGAGCGGAGCGCCGGTAGGCAAGGCACCATTCGTCGCGTCTGCTCGCAAGGCATCCAGGGCGAGGGCCGCGAAGCGCCTGGCCGCAGCCGTCCGGCCGTTCCTGGGGATCGAGGACAGTCCACGAGCAGCCAGCAAAACGAGCACGAGATCGTCGATGGTGACGTCATGCCGTAGCAGGTTGGCGCGCTTCGCCCGCCGTGCGACCTCCTCGAGCTGACGCAGAAGCGCCACGCGATGACGCGCGAACGTGCCTCCCTGGGGACTGGCCGACATGAATGCATCGACGAATCCCCTGTTCTGCACGTTGTGCACGCTCAGTCCCTCGATCACCGTCGTAAGGCCACGCCAGGCGTCCGGGTCGGCGAAACCGTCCTCCACGATCTGTCGGCATGCCCGGAGCTCGCCTGCGAACGCCTCATCGATCAGAGCCCGCTTCGTCGGGAATCGTCGGTAGAGGGTGGCAGGCCCTACGGCAGCGTGGCGTGCGACCTCCCGCATCGACACCTCGAGGCCGCGCTCAGAGAACAGGGCACGAGCCGCTTCCAGGATCCTGTCTCGGTTCTCGCGTGCGTCAGTACGAAGGTTGTGAGCCACTTCCTCTGCCGTTTCTCTCACTTCGTTAAGTGGACGCACCAGTCCATTACTGTCTGAATCGTACCCGCCAGCGGACGATGAGGAGGAGAGGTTGATGCGTGCGGTCGTGATCGAGCGGTTCGGTGAACCGTCCGGGATGGTGGTGGTCGAGGTCCCGGATCCTGCCCCGGCCGCGGATCAGGTCGTGATCAGATCCGAGGCGGTCGGCGTCGGCGGTGTCGACGCGGCTATCCGCCGCGGAACGCTCGGCGGCTACGACTTCTCCGAGGGGCTGATCCCGGGAAGCGAGGTCGCCGGCGTGGTCACGGCGGTCGGTCATGACGTCGACCGGTCATGGCTCGGGCGTCGAGTGTGGGCATTTACCGGGACGGGCGGCGGCTACGCTGAGCAGGCCGCAGCTCGCATCGACGATGTCACAGCTCTCCCCGACTCACTCTCATCCGCGGACGCTGTCACGCTCGGAAGTGCGGCCACCGTCGCACACTTCGCGCTCGCCCATGCCCACTTCACCGCGGGCGAATCGTTGCTCGTACGCGGCGCGGCAGGAAGCATCGGCATCGCGACCGTGGAACTCGCTGCCCGCGGCGGCGCGGGTACCGTCGCCGTCACCACCTCCTCCGCTGAACGCGGGCGACGACTCCGCGAGCTGGGCGCAACAATCGTGCTCGACCGAGCAGGCCACAGCGACCAGCATGAACCAGGCGCGTTCGACGTCATCATCGACATCGTCGGTGGAGACGACGTCCCGGCATTCCTCGACCGGCTCGCACCCAACGGCCGTATGATCGCCGTCGGCGCGGTCGCCGGCATGCCACCCGCAGACTTTGGGATGCGTCTCATGCGGTCCTTCCAGCAATCACGGTCGTTCGCGACGTTCAGCCTCAACACCGTTCCCGTTCCCACGCGCAACGCCGTCCGTTCCGAGATCTTCCAGGCCGCCATTGCTGGGCACCTTCACTCCGTCACACATGCCGCGTTGCGGCTCGATCAAGCCGCCGAGGCACACCGCCTGATGGACGCCGGAAGCGTATTCGGTCGAATCATCCTCACCCCATAGTCGTGTGTGACGCTGGGGGATCCTTCTCTGGCGATGTCTTCGGTTGCCCTGACCTGACGACGTTCGCTCGCTTGGACGAGCTCACGTTCCCCGGATTTTTGGTGTTTCCGCAGGAGCCGATGCTCACCGAATCCCGGACCCTACAGCCGCTCTTCACCGACCCCGCCCCGCACGTCGTTGAAGTATGCCGAGTTCGGTCTGGACCCGCGAGACGGTGGCCTCGGCGGCGGGCACCTCGAATTCGCGACGGCCAGAATTCGGACTCGCGAAGTTGCGGTACCGACTTGAGCGCCCCGGAGGCTCCACGGTTCAGGCCGCGTACGCCGCGGTGATTCGTTCCGCGGCATCCCAGAGTTCGCGCTCGCTCTGCGGATCGTAGGACTCCTCCGACGACCGGGCCGCACGAGCGCGGTCGACGTAGGACCCGGTCGGCGCCTCGGTCGTGCCGAGGACGACGTCGGCGAGGTAGCGCCCCGCAGCGCCGCGGCTGGTCGCGAACGGGGTGAGAGTCATGACCGGCAGGATGTGGCGCATCGCAAAGCGGGAGACGGGGCCCGCGTTCCTGGCGAGGCCGGTGCCGGGGACGAACCCCGGGTTGTAGGCGACGGCGTCGACCCCGGCCGGCAGTCGGCGCGCGTACTCGTGCACCAGGTAGATGGCGGCCAGCTTGCTCGTCGAGTACGCGGTACGCCCGCCGGCCGCGGTGTCCGGCTTGGGGAAGGCACCCGTGCGGGCGACGATGTCGGGGGACTTCCAGGCCGGGCCGGGCACCATGCCCGTCAGGCCCTGCGGTCAGCGCGTTCGTGTACTGAATACCCGCATTGCCCACGAAACCGCGCAGCGGCGGCAGGTCACCGCGCTCCAGCCGGTCGCGGATCTCGGCGGCGGCCGAGCGGACGCTGCTCAACGAGCCGAGGTCGGCTCGCAGCGCCCTCGTCGGCACGCGACAAAAGGGCAGTTGACCAAGCGATGTGGTGACGGTGGTCAGGCGGTGCCCGGGACTGGTGTGGGCCGGTGTGAGGGGGCACCGGAGAATGGATCCCGATCCGTGGACTGTGTTGCCGAGTGGGGGAGTGGGCGTGCGAATTGATGGGTGTGTCGCCTTGGTGACCGGTGCCAGAACGCTGCATCAACCGGATCAAGGAGTGGCGTGGGCTGGCCTTCCGTTTCGACAAGACGCCCAGAAGCTACCTAGCAGGCCTTCATTTACGCGGAGCTGTCTTGTGGATCCGAACCCTTCAACCGATCTGAAGATCTGAAGTCCGTACAGGCCCTAAAGCGGAGTCGTCCCAGCCCGCTCCGATGAGGAACGAGGCGATGAGGGAGGGTGGACGGCGGCCGATCCGGGGGCCGGGCTGCTCAGTGCCGCGAGTACGGCCTGCTCCACCGTGGCGTGCACGTGCAGGACGGCGTGCGCCTGGGTGATCTCCATGATCCTGGCGAGCTTCGGATGGGCCGCGGCCAGGTGCAGGGTGCCGCCGTGCTGGCGGGCGAAGGCATGGGTGTTGAGCAGGACGCGAAGGCCCGCGCTGCCCATGAAGTGAGCCTCGCTGAGATCGATCACCATGTGCTCGCCAGGCAGCCGCCGGCTGTGCCGGATGTAGCGATCGAGCTGCCCGGCGGTGGTGGCGTCGACCTCGCCGGCCACCGAGATCACGCTCACGCCCGGCAATCTCTGGGTGACGAACGACAGATCCGGCATGCGATGCCCACCGATCGGAATTCGGGAGACGGTGCACAGTTGTGGCTTTGCCCGTATCGCACCATATCCGGGCGTCAGCCTTTCGCCTAGATACCGCCGCTTACTTCTTCCGGGAGCGGCCGGCGCGCGAATCGCTTCAGGAGCCGGCCCATGGATGTGTGGAAGCCGTCGAGAAAGCTGGGTGCGCGGGAAACCGACGTGCCGGTGCCCGTCGGCGCCGCAACAGCGAGCGGCTCAGCACTCGGCTCCACCTGCGGAGACGTCCTGCCTCCCCGGGGTGAGCAGGCGATTCAATGAACGCACACGAACCCTGCAAGACCGGCCCGGCACAGTGGAGCGTCCGGCACGAGTGATTGCGGGGGTTGGAAATATTCAGCACGCGACAACGGACGGAAATTCGAATAGCCTCGGCGCCGCGAATTTCGGTGTCGCTCTCCCCGAGTTTGACCGCCCTCACCATGATCACGGACGCGCTCGCCGGCCGTTATCGCGGCCTTCCCCAATCGTGGAGAAGAGCGGTCCAGTCGGGGCGAGCCGGCGGTCGAGAGAGGCCGTGCGCCCGCTGGGCGCCCCCGGCTGCTCTCTGGCGCCTGACAGCGTCGTGCCACGCGCGCCGGTCCGCGACGACTCCGTGCAGGAGCAGATCGACCTCTTGCATGACATGTCGCCCGACACCCTGCTCAAGGACCTCGAGCAGGCGTTCGGGCCGGTGCCCGCGCACTGGCGGGCGGCCGCCGAGCGGCCCGGCCGCTGGCTGCACGGGTACGCCGGCGCGCTCACCGACGTCTGGGCCACGGCCGAGCGCTTGTGGAGCAGGGCCCGGCCGCTCCTCGACCGGGAGGTCGCGCGCGTGGGCGTGGCGAGCGTGCGGGGAGGCGTCGACGTGCTGCTCGGCTCGGTCGCCGAGCGCCTCGTCCGTGACGAGAACGGCCTGGTCATCGAGGGCGCCGGGGCGGGTGTGCACGAGCTCGGCGACCGGTCGCTGGTGCTGGTGCCGATGCTGGCGGGCAAGGACGCGCTTATCGTCGGGCTGGACGACCCGGAGGCCGTATGGATCGCGTATCCCGTTCCCGCGGCGGGGAGGCTGTGGCGTACGGACTCCGACGAGCTGTCGGAGCTGGTGGGTCCGGTGCGGGCGGAGGTGCTCCGCACGCTCGACCGGCCCATGACCATGACCACGCTGGCCGGCGACATGAACATCCCGCCGAGCAGCCTCACGTTCCACTGCGACCGGCTCGTCAAGGCGCGGCTCATCGCCCGCGAGCGCAGGGGCCGCGAGGTGTGGGATCGGCCGCACGCCCCGGGCGGGGGAGCTCCTCGAGCTCTGCCTCCGGTAGACGAAAAGCGTAGGACACGAGAAAGGGCGCGCCGGGTCTCGGCGCGCCCTCGTCGTCTGTGCTCAGCCGGCCTGGGTGAACTGGTTGAACAGCGGGCCGTCCAGCTTCCAGCCCGGCTCGTTCGCCAGGATCTTCTGGGTGTGCGACTCGATGGCGAGGCGCCACTTGTTGTTGTTCGACAGGCGGAAGATCTTCACGGTCTCGCCGGGGGTGCCGGCGGCGGGCGCGTAGCCGAGAATGCCGTCGTAGCGGAACTTGCCCGAGGTCACGAGCGCCTCGCGCTCCGCGATGGACCCGGTGACGATGTAGGAGGCCTTGTTCTCCCAGCGCAGCCGGTAGAGCGGCTTGCCGCCGGCGAAGGGGGCGCGCGAGATGTAGTACAGCGGGGTCTGGGTCACAGACCAGCCGTGCTTGGTGATCGCGTTCTGCTTCTCCGCCTCGTTGCTGGTGTAGAAGAACCCGCCGTCCTTCGTCACCAGCTCGTAGACCTTCACCCGCTGCTCGGCGACGCTCTGAGCCGACGACTTCGCCGTGTTGGCGGAGGCCTGCGTGGCGATGCCGAAGGACAGGGTGGCGCCGAGCGCCACCGCGAGCCCCAGGCCGACGGGACGGGTCATGCGGCCGAACGATATTGCCATGAAAGCTATTTCCCTCCGAATGGGTGGCAATGCCCGGCCAAGCTAACAGTGCGCTACGTAACCACCCCGTCCATTTCGAGTAACCTCTAAGCGTCAGGACGCGGCCAGTCCGGCGCGCAGACGGTCGGCGTCCGGGTGGTTGAGCTGTTCCAGGAGATCCAGGGCCCGGCTGAGCGTGGCGCGGGCGGTCGCGTGGTCGCCGGCGGCGTCATACATATCGCCGAGGTGCACAAGGGTGTGAGCCTCGTGCCAGCGATCCCCGACCTCCTGGGCGTACGGAATGGCCTCCTCGTGCTCCCCCTGCAGCGCGAGCTCGGACCCTCGCTTTGAGCGGGGGCGTGCAGGATCATGGGGCGCACGCATCCCCCGTCGCAGACCCAGAGGAGACCGCCGTGTCGTCGGACAGCTCGGTGGAAGTGTTCCGCTCAACGCAGCCCGGCCAGATCAAGCGGGTCGAGATCCGCATCGTGGGCGGCAATATCAGGATCAACGCCGTCAAGACCGAGACGGTGACCGTCAGGGCGCTCGGCGACGTCGCGACGTTGGGCGCCAAGGCCGCCGTCCAGGGCGACGTCCTGCACATCACCTCCTCCTCCGCCCTGCGGTACTTCATCCAGAAGAGCCGCATCGACCTGGTGCTCGACGTGCCGGAGGACACGGGTGTCCTCATCAAGGTTTTCGGCGCCGACGTCGTCGTCAACGGCGGCACCGGCCCGCTCGAGGTGAGCGGGTTCGCCGGCGCGATCGAGGGCACGACGTACTCGAAGGACGTCAAGGTCCGCTTCGTCGTCGGCGGCAACGACCTCGTCCAGGCGGTGCCTGAGTCCCCTACCGGCTGAGCTGCTCGTTCATGATGAGGAACGCGCCCAGCCCGTGCAGGTCGTTGACCGGCCTGGCCCGGCCGAAGTAGTAGGCGAGCGAGTCGCCGGCGTTGGTGCCCTCGCTGATGCCCGCGATGTTGGTCCGCCCGTCGGAGCCCAGCGACACCTGGGCCAGCACCCCCTGGTAGCCGCGCTGGGCGTAGACGTTGTAGGAGGCGTCCACGTACCCGCGCTCGACCGCCCGCGAGATCGTGTACGTGTACATCGCCGAGCACGACGTCTCGGTCCAGTTCGACGGGTTGGACGGCTCGGTGACCACCTGCCACCAGCGGCCCGTGGCCGGGTCCTGCCAGCGGGCGTACGCGGGCACGAGCTCGCGCAGAATGTCGATCAGCGCGGCCCTGCGCGGATGGTCGGCCGGGATGAGCTCGAGGACGTCGGTCACGGCCATCCCGAACCAGCCCATCGCCCGGCACCAGGAGATCCCGTTGGTGTTGCCCAGCGACGGCTTGACCCAGGACGCGGTCGGCCCGCCCGGCTCGTCGTAGGCGTGGTACAGCAGCCCCGCCGCCGAGCCCGAGGTGCGGCGCAGGTGGCTCCAGTACACCTCGAGCTGCCTGGCGGGCTCGGCACTGGTGAAGGAGTCGGCCGCCACCCAGGCGCCGTAGCGGGCCAGGAACGGGTCCACCATGTAGACGCCGTCGCCCCAGAGCTGGCCCTCGCGCGAGGTGGACGTGGAGTGCCACCAGCCGCCGTCGGAGGTGCGCGGGTAGGTGTTCAGCCGGGTCCTGATCCTTGCCGCGGCGGTGCGGTAGCGGGCCTGCCCGGTCTCCCGGTAGAGGGCGAGCAGGACGTTGCCCGCCTGCATGCTGTCGAGGTTGTCGAAGCTCTGCGAGATGCCGCCGGAGGAGTCCACGAAGCGGTCGGCCCAGTCCTTGATGTACTGCAGGTAGCGGGCGTCTCCCGTGCGCTGCCAGACCAGGTACTGGCCCCAGAGGTAGAGGCCGCGCGTGTAGCCCCAGCCGCCGAGCGAGCCGGGGGAGTAGCGAGCCATCGTCGAGTCCACCACGGCCCTGGACCAGTCGGTCGCTCCGGAGGAGGAGTCCACGGTCAGCGAATCGAGGTTCGGCCCCCCGTTGGCGGTGGTCGCCGTGGCCTTGACCGCGTTCGCGCCCGTCGCGAGCTCGGCCCGCACCGTCACCGTCCGCCACGTGGTCCAGGAGCCGGTACCGGGGAAGGACAGCGTCGTGGTCGTGCCATTGATGGTGATGGTCATCGGCCGGTCGGCGCCGGTGCCGTTGGCGTACCGGAAGGCCAGCGTGGCCGGACCGGGCGCGTCGACGGCCCACTCGACGGACGAGCCCGCCACGTTGTCGAGGTTGACGAAGCCCGAGCCGGTGAAGCCGGCGTGGTTCGACTCCACGACGCCCCGAGAGATCGTTCCCTCCTCGGCCTCGTAGAGGGTGGCCGCCGTGGCCGAGGCGACGGCAACCGGTTGCATAAATAACAGTCCGCCGAGTGCCGCAGCGGTGGTTGCGCGAAGACGTCCCATGTATCACTCCCGGTCTGACGAGCTGTGATGCCGTGCCGCCGGTCCAGATGTATGCGATCAGCGGCGCGTGGCTCCGATCTCCTTGGCGCATTACAGGCATACATCCCGGCCGCCCGCCTGTCCATCGGTCGCTTTCATCCGATGTATCGACCTAAACGAGTTAGGAAAGTTTCCTAAAATATGGACCGTTCCAACTATTGACGTCCAAGGGCGGTTTGTGACAAACGTTTGGAAAGCTCCCTCCCCTTACTCGAGGCATCACTCTCAGCCAGGAGCGCCCGATGAACTTCAGCAAGTCCCGGGCCTGCGTCATCGCCTGCTTACTCGCCCTGGGAATGACAGCCGTCCCAGCCGACGCGGCGCCCACCCGGTACGAGGCCGAGAACGCGACGATCTCCCAGGGCGTCGTCGAGTCCAACCACGCCGGCTACTCCGGCACCGGCTTCGTCAACGGGGACAACGTCGCCGGCTCGTACACCGAATGGACCGTCAACGCGCCCAGTGCGGGCACCGCCACGCTGGCCTTCCGCTACGCCAACGGCACGGGCGCCGACCGGCCCAGCGACATCGCGGTCAACGGCACGACCGTCGCCGCCGCCCGGTCCTTCCCCGCCACCGGCGCCTGGACCACCTGGGCCACGGTCACGCTGACCGCCCAGCTCACCGCGGGCACGAACAAGATCAGGGCCACCGCCACGACCGCGGGCGGCAACCCGAACTGGGACTACCTCGACTCCGAGGTCCAGTCGTCGAGCTTCACCGACTACCAGGCGGAGTCCGCCACGATCTCGCAGGGCGTCGTGGAGTCGAACCACGCCGGCTTCACCGGCTCGGGTTTCGTCAACTACGACAACGTCACCGGCTCGTACGTCGAGTTCGCCGTCAGCGCGGCCGGCGCCGGCACCCAGAGCCTGACCTTCCGCTTCGCCAACGGCACCACCACCGACCGGCCGATGACCATCACCGTCAACGGCACCGCCGTGGCCACCGGCCGGTCCTTCCCCGGCACCGGCGCCTGGACCACCTGGCAGGAGATCAGCGTCGACGCGCCGCTCAACGCGGGCGGCAACACGGTCAGGGCCACGGCCACCACCGCCAACGGCGGGCCCAACCTCGACCGGCTGCGGGTCAGCGGCTCAGGAGACACCGAGAAGCCGACCTCGCCCGGCCAGCCGACGTGCTCCGACATCACGTACAACGCCCTGACGCTGGACTGGCCGCCGTCCACCGACAACATCGGGGTCGCCGGGTACGACATCTACCACCAGGGGCAGCAGATCGCGACCGCGACCGCGCCGCCGTACCGGCTGACCGGGCTCAACCCGAACTTCTCCTACCAGCTCTCGGTGTTCGCCCGCGACGCCTCCGGCAACGTGTCGCTGAGCAGCCCCGAGGCGAACTGCCAGACGCTGCCCGCGCCCGCCGACGGCCCGCCGTCGCAGCCGGGGCAGCCTGCCGTCAGCGGCGTGCAGGCCACCTCGGCGACTGTGACCTGGGGAGCCTCCACCGACGACAACGGCGTTCGTGCCTATCTGGTGCGCGACAACGCCACCAACGCCGTGCTGGCCACGGTCACGGGCACCCCGCCCGCCACCACGGCGAGCGTGCCGCTCGAGTGCGCGCACACGTACCAGGTGCACGTCGTCGCGCGTGACACGGCCAACCAGCTCTCCACCCCGAGCGCGCCGTCCGCGTCGTTCACCACGGCGAGCTGCGGCACGGTGCCCCAGACCCCGACCAGCATCGCCGGCGGCTGGGACGTGCCGTGGGACATCTCCTGGGCGCTCGACGGCTCGTACGCGCTGGTGACCGAGCGCGACACGTTCAAGGTGTTCAAGGTGACGCCGTCGGGCACCAAGACGCAGGTCGGCACCGTGCCCAACGTGCAGACCACCGACGGCGAGGGCGGCCTGATGGGCCTGGACTTCTCGCCCACCTGGAACGGCACGACCGACCAGGAGGTGTTCTTCATGCACACCGCCTCCGAGGGCAACCGGGTCGTGAAGATGAACTTCAACGGCACCACCCTGAGCGGGTACGCCACCATCCTGCAGGGCATCGACAAGAACCGGTACCACAACGGCGGCCGGATCAGGTTCGGCCCCGACGGCTACCTGTACGTCACCACCGGCGACGCGCAGCAGTCGAGCAACGCGCCCGACCTCGACTCGCTCAACGGCAAGATCCTGCGCATCACCAAGACCGGCGCCGCCGCGCCCGGCAACCCGTTCGGCACCCGCGTCTACAGCTACGGGCACCGCAATCCACAGGGCCTGGCCTGGGACTCGGCCGGCCGGCTGTGGTCGTCGGAGCTGGGCAACTCCTCGCGTGACGAGCTCAACCTCATCCAGCCGGGCAAGAACTACGGCTGGCCCACCTGCGAGGGCACCTGCAGCACGTCCGGCATGACGAACCCGAAGTACACCTGGGGCGTCGCCGAGGCCTCGCCCAGCGGCATCGCCATCGTCAACAACACGATCTTCATGGCGGCGCTGCGCGGCCAGCGGCTGTGGCGCATCGTGCTGAACGGCGAGAACGTCTCGACCGTCAACTCGTACTTCAACGGCACGTACGGCAGGCTCCGCGCGGTCGAGAAGGTGCCCGGCGCCAGCGCCATCTGGTTCGGCTCCACCAACTCCGACAACAACGGCGACGGCTCGGCCGACACGATCCGGCGCTCCAACATCCAGTAATCACCCCCCTCGTCGCCGGCGGCCGTGCGATTCGCGCGGCCGCCGGATCCAGCACCCCCCGGAGCCTCCGATGCATCCCTCCAGAAGGGCCGTGCTCAAAGGAGCGCTGCTCGCCCCCGTGCAGGCGGGCGCCGTGGTGGCCCCGGCGGCCGCCACGGCCCAGGGATAAGACACCCCCG
>NZ_JBFAMX010000198.1:0-16908 GCF_040659615.1 Nonomuraea sp. NPDC049784 | reverse complement strand
CCCGACTCCCCAGCGCCGGGACCAGCCCCGGCGCGGCACACATCATCGGAAAGGGAACCCTCTTGGAAGAGCTCGAGACGCTGTCACGGATTGCCCTGTCGCATGCCATCCACGACGTGTCCGATGTGTCCCTGCTGCAACGTGTTGTGCACGCCGTGGGAGCGGTCGCGGCTCTACGCGACATCCGCGCCGGCGCGGTCTCCCCGAACTCGACAGCATGGCCGACGCCCGCGAGAACGCGCAACGGGTGGCGCGCTGGCGGGCCGCCGTCCAAGACGTCGATCCGTTCGCCGATCTGTCAGCAGCCGAGAAGGTCTCGGCCCGCTTCCTGACTCCAGACAGCCGGGAATGGCCGCCGCTGCTGACCGACCTCGGCTGGCATCAACCGCTGGGGGTGTGGGTACGCGGACCGGCCGATCTTCGCGAGTGCGGCACCCGGTCGGCGACGATCGTCGGATCTCGCGCCGCCACCGCCTACGGGCGGCACATGGCCGGCGAAATCGCCCAAGAGCTCGGCCGGCGCGGCCACACGATCATCTCGGGCCTCGCCCGCGGAATCGACAGGGCCGTGCACGAGGGTGCGCTGGCCGTCGAAGCAACGACCGTCGCCGTGCTCGGCACCGGCGTCGACGTCTGCTTCCCCGCTGAGCACCGCGACCTGTTCGACGCGATCATCACGCAGGGCGCCGTGGTGAGTGAGTATCCGCCGGACACCCGCGAAAGTGCAGGCCGGCTCCTTGCCCGCAACAGGCTGGCAGCTGCTCTCGGGCAAATCGTCGTCGTCGCCGAGATGCGGCCACGCAGCGGAACCATGAGCACCTTCCGGCATGCCGAGCGGCTCGGCCGGCCGATAGGAGCCGTGCCCGGCCCCGCGACCTCCCAGGAAGCGGAAGGCTGTAATCAGATCCTTCACGAGGGCAGAGCGATCCTGGTCGGCCAGCCCGCGCATGTCACTGCCTTGGGGGACGGTACGCGGTGCGTGTGCTCGGACACCGTCTACTCCGCTGCAGGCCGGTGCCCGCAGCCGGATCGTATGGATCACCACATGTGCCCGCGACGCTCCACCGTCGCCCGGCGCAATGCCGTCAACCAATCGACCCGCGTCGCCTCTCGGCAGATGGACGCCCGCACGGCCACAGGGCAGCAGCCGGAAGACGCGTCCGGCCGGCGTGGCGCCTATCGATGGGCGGCGCCGGTCCCAACGCCATGACGTCCTCTGCCGAGGTTTCCCCGCCGCGCGAAACAGGCGCCTACGCCGTCGCGCTCGGCGGCTTGTCCGAACACCGGAAGGAGCACCGTCATCCCTGACGCGACCGCGATCGACATCGCCCTGCTCGAAAGTGCCCTGCTCACCGTCAGCGCCCGCTGGACGTGGCACATACGCGTCAACCCGCGCCGTACCACCATCGGCCTGACCGTCGAGCGTGATGCCTCGGCCGTCAGCGCTCCCCCTGACAGCAGCCTTGACGACATCGTCGAGGCCGCCAGGAGCAGGGTCTTGTGGCTGGCCAAGAACGTCCGGCTCGCCCGTGAGACCGCCCCCGATCACCCGGTGAAGGAACTCGTCGGCGGCGAGAACTTCCCCTGGCTCGGACGTCACCACCGCCTCCGCCTGGTCGACGACGACGGGCCTGCCGTGCACCTGGAGGACAACCCGTCCGGGTGGCTGCGGCTGCAGCGCCGACACGCCCGCGACGCCCGCTCTCTCATCACCTGGTACAGCCAGCGGCTGTCGGACCATCTGACCGAGACCAGCACGGTCTGGCATCCGCGGTTCGGCTTGCACCAACCGGTGGCCTTCCGAGTCGACGACCTCGGCGAGGAGCAGTCCGCAGTTCGGCTCGGATCGAAGCCGGCCGTGACCGTGCATTGGGCCGCGGCGCAGCTGCGGGTGCCGCACGTGACGTATCTGATGGTTCGCGAGATGTGCCATGTCCAGGCAGGTCGCCGGCTGGGCAAGAAGGAGCACAGTCGGCTGCTGAACCTGCACATGCCCGGATGGAGTGACCATCATCAGGCGATGGTGCAGGAATGGCGGCGGGTGTGGATCGGCGCCGTTCGTACGCACCGGCCGCCCGAGCCGACGTCGGATGTCGGCATCTTCTGCCGCCTGTGCCACCGTGGCGTGGCCGCGGGCGACGCCCGTCGCATCAGCATGGCAGAGCCTGGCACCAATCCCTGGTGCTGCCCGACGTGCTGGGATGAACGCCTCTCCTAGGTGGCTGGCGCCCACGTGAACTCCGGGCGAGCGCTGCCCGGCCCCGCGCCCCAGCGGAGCTGGGGAGCCCATCTTCTCCATGAGCGGCAGGCGGCGAGGCCGCCGGGCCGTGTCGCCGACATCCTTCAGGGCTGGAAGGTTCTCTGTACACGATCAACGTCGACTTCGAAGAGTCCCCGAGTTTTGGCCGCATGCTGGTGGTGGCGCCTACGTCCGATCGGGTGTTCTGGCTCCCCGACCGGCACAGCGCGATCGAAGGCACTGGCCATACCGCGCGCGTGATCCTCACTGGCGACAACCGCCGCATGCTGGCCGCCTACGCCGACCGTCACGAACGCATCGACCTCAGTATCGCCGTCAGCTACGACGGGCCGGCACTGTCCCGCGACAGCCCCGAAGGTGCCGGCTACGCCGTACTGACCAACGATCGAACCGCATACCAGGTGCTGTTTCCGCCCTACATCGCCGACGCCGTGAAACGGCCCGACGCTCCGCATCTGCGGGATCCGGAGTGCACGCTGCACGCCGGGGCCGTCCTCATGGTGCATCACTCTCGAAGGGCGGTGGTGTGGGCCGAGGACAGCTACGACTTCACCTATTTCGCGTTCGCTGCGCCGATTCTGCCCAGCGGCAGCGTCGACTGGGAGAACGCCGATGAGATCGACAGGTGGCCTGCCTCGTACCGGCGAGATCTCCAGCCCCTGGCGGACGATCTCGTGGCAGAGCTGAGGACGGATGAGGATCCTTGGTAATGGCCGGCCTTCCTGCAGCGCTTGAGCACGAGCTCGCCCAACTCCAACGAGCAGGTCACGAAGACTGTCCGGGACCGGGTCAGTCACGGTGGGACCAAACCCGCACGCCCGGCTTCACCAAGTCGGCCTCGACGCGGACAGCAGCGCCATCCGGATCGAGGCAGCCACAACACGGCTGAAGGCGCGACAACTGCCTGCACCACGTGCTCATCATGAAGCCCAACCTCGCAAGGCGTACGAGATGACCGCCCCCGACCTGTGCCACAGCGAACACGGCGTCGGCCACAAGCTGGCCGCCGCCGACGCCGGCTCCGCGTTCACCCTGCCAGAGGACGCCCCCACCCATGCCTGAGGGCGACAAGCGCTGGGGTGTCGTGATCAACGAGACCGGCCTCAACTTCTACTCCCCGGACGCCGCCGAGTACTGGCACCAGCGCCGCCAGCTGTTCGAAGCGGCCGGCACGATCACCATCCTCAAAGGCGGCGCGATGGGTGACACCATCCGGATCGGGCCTTTCACCCGCAAGGACGCCAACTTCATGCGCGACCACCTGATCGAGCACGGCGCCGCCACGACGCACGTACAGGTACGCGCCATCCCCAAGAAACCACCCTCAGCGGCGGCTGCCTAGCCGTCGCCCCGACCGCGGCGGTGAAAGCATCAGTTACTGGGAAGACCCGCGCGCCACGCATGAGCCAAAGGTGTGGTCGCAAACCGACTTCACCGTCGGCGACTTCGCATTCATCGGCGGCCGCTGGCGCGAGGTCCTCCACGCCGGCCGCAGACTGCTGACGGTCCCCGACCCGCTCACCTCGACGGCGGCGCAGCTGCAAACCATGGCCGGGCTGGCGTACCACATGCGTCATCCCACCTCCGGCACGGTCCCGTATGCGCAGGTGCGCGACAAGATGACCGCTGAGCAGGCCCGCCAGCGCCACCCGGAAGCGTTCGCTCACGAGAGCCTGCCGCCCCGGCCGGCCGTCCGGCGCGGCACGGTGCGCTTGACCCAGCAGAACGGCCCGCAGCAAGAAATGTGGTACTTCACCATCCGCGGCCAGACCTATCGGGCGGTGTGGCGTCAGCCCACCTCCTGGCACGGGCCGCCCACCCCGATCGACGACCCTGCGCCGATCTGCGTGTTCCGGATCTTCGGCCTGACCGGCCGTCCGGCCGAACTGGTCACCGAACTACCCGTCCCAGCCGGGATGCGATGGCGCGAGGAGATCATCAACGTGCTGCGGGACTGGGCCGAGCCGTATGCGCGGACTCGTGCCGCCGACGGCGCGGCAACGCACTCCAGGTCACGGACAAAGCCGAAACCCTGATCCGCGCGCCCGGGCGTTACGACCAGCTCGGCATCCACCCGGCCGAGCGGACCTGGTGACGCCGAACGCGCCTACATCGAAGGTCACTGCACGCCCACGGTCATCCTGTGCCACCGCAACCAGGCGCCGGTCAGCGACACCGTAGGCACCGTCATGGGCATCCGCGGTGAACCACGCAGTCTGCTGGGAAATCGCCGAAGCCGTACGTCGGCGAGAGGATTGGGACCGCTTCACCACCCGCCCTGAGCGCCCACGCGGCCGCCATAGGCAACGCGAGCCGAACTGATCGCTCGACCTCACACCGTTCTCGGAAGCTCCTGACGGGCGGCACCTGTTCCCCGGCGCCAGCCCGGTTGTACCGGGCACCCGCACGGGAGTCAAGGCCACGCCTTCGGCGAACCTTGACTCCCTTCCGCGGCTGCCGCGGAGCTGCGCAACCAGGCGCCGTGGAACAGCTTTTCGTCTGCTCCCGCGCGCTGGACCTGTCTCGCTGCGCCGGACAGGACAGTTGTCGCCGTCACCAGAGAAACGGGAGTTCGCCCATGCTCAAGCCGACCGTTGAGCTGCTGGACAAGGAATACGTCAACCTGCTGGACGTCATCGTTAGGACCGGTGGCCACACCTTGCCCACGGGCGCCACAAGCTGGGGGCTGGTCGCCGTGCGGCGAGATGCTTCCACGGCAGAGCGTACCTTCGTCAATGGTCAGCCCTGTCCCGCGGTCGGCGGTGTCGACGCCGCCGAACCCGCACATGATGACGAGCTGACCTGTTCCTGCGAATCTGCAGCCGGCATCGCGGTGGCCACGACGGAGGATTACGACGCGGCTCCCCTGTGGGCCGGAGTGAGCTTCGCCGGGCTGCCCGCCAACCGCCCGATGCTGGTCGGCTACCACGAGGACGACATCCTGGACAACGACCGGGACGACTGTGACGGGGCCATCGTCCGAGTCCGCAGGCTTCACGTGGTCGCCGACATCGATGTCGCAGACCTGCTGCAGGCCTACGGCACCGGCGCCGATCTGCGAGGTCTCCAACTGTCCGGCGGGTCGGCGGCCACGGGCTTGGTACTCATGTTTGGTGTGACCTCCGCCCATGTGGACGAGATCGTGGGCAGAGGAATCGATCTGGACGACTACGCCTGTGCGCTACTTGCCGGGAAGTCGCACCCGGATGTTGTCGCGATGGCCGATGGCGTCATGGGCTACTTCGGCACCTATCCAGGCGCGACCCAGGCCGAGGTCGCCCTCGCGCGGGCCTTCCCGCATCGATTTCTTCGGGCCCTACGGGAGGGGTTGTCGCCCCAGCTGGCGGTGGGCTACCTCGCGGTGATCGCCGACACTGTGCTCGATCACGTCGATGCCAGGATCATGATCGACCAGTATCGGCGGGCCCGTCGGGTCGCCACCCAGCAAGAGGTCGAAGAGGCGTACTGGTTGACTCCCTCCTTGGCGACCTACACCGACTGCCGCAACCAGGGCCTCACGCATCGACAGGCGATAGCACAAAGCGCCAGCCTCACGCACTGACGCTACCTGGGCGAAACGGGCAAGCGCTGCTCGCCCGTTTCCCGCGGCACCCGGACGGCAGCCCCGCTCCACGCGAGGGCGGTGCTCTTCGCAGCTCCAGGGAAGCCCGCATCGGCGCACGTCGCCTCATACCTCCCTCCTGATCTCGCCACGACGCCACACGGCTGCGCCCGAGGCCTGACAGCGAAACCCTCACCCCGCAGCACACCACCTGACGCCGAATCAGCCCGGATCCTCACCCAGGCGCACCCGGCTAACCAGGCGCCGGGCGTAACCCGCCGCCGCCTGACAAAGCGAGCCCCGCGCGGCCCTGCGCGGGGCCGTCACATCACCGAAAGGAGACACGCAGTCGTGTCCGCACCCATCTCTCGTACCCTTCAGGTCCACGCTCCCGGCCCGGTCCGGTTGGCTCTGGACATGTCCGCCGGCCAGGTCACCGTTACTGCAGCAGACGTCCCGGCCGTCGAAGTGAGCCTGACCACCCTCGTGCCGCCGACCTCAGCCTCTGTCCCAGCCATCGACCAGGCCACCCTGACCGCGGCCGACGACCGGGTCACCCTGCGCGTACCCACCGACGATGACAACGATGTCCGCATGCGCGTCCGCAAGGTACGGCGAAATGCGCCAGCGTGGCTGCGCAAGATCATCGGGGACTACCGCTGGGCCTGGACGGTAGAGCAAGGGGCACGACCGACCGGCGTTGTCGTGACCGACAACGGCGACGTGGGCTGGAGAGCGTGCGGGACGATTCACAGCGTGATCAACAGCGATGACGGGTCCAAAGTGCTCCTTCTCGCTCGGCCTGGCGTCAAAGCCGACGTCCGGATTCCGCGCGGCTCCGCCGTACACATGACCACCCGCTCGGCGGCCCTCACGGTGACAGGCCAGGTGCGGACCATCGACTACACCAGCGAGTCGGGAAACCTTCGTGCCGAGGCGTGCGAGACGCTCCGTGCCAAATCCACCTCGGGCGAGGTGTCGGCGAAGACCGCCCGCGACGCCATCGTGCACACGGTGTCCGGCGGCATCGATGTGGGCCGCACCCAGCAGGTTGCCATCGACACCACCTCCGGCGAGGTCCATATCCGCGAACTCGCTGGGAACGCTGAGATCACCACCGTTTCCGGCCAGGTCTCCGTCCATGCCGCGCACGGTGGCACGATCACCGCCGCGTCCGTCTCCGGTGATGTCACCGTCACCGCTGAGCCCGGCAACCGGCTCCACATCAAGGCCACGTCCATTTCCGGGACCGTGTCCCTGCCCTGACCGCCGGTTCACCGCACACCTGGAGTCCACGCACCGACCCACGAGTCCCGCTCGCCTCGCCAGCCTGCGCTTAATGCGCGCAGGCCAGAGCCGTAGCTGGCCGCATAGCGGACCCGATTGCCTGCAGGGTCACAAGCGGCCCCACGTGCCCGACGTCATCCATTCCAAGCGATGACGCGCTACACCACCGGTCCTGCACTCACCTCGCCGAAACGATAGGCAGCGTCATACCCCCTTTCACCGCTGAAACCACCGCCCCCGAACGTGACCCTCACGACCAGACAACGGACTCAGCAGCCCTTCCGGTCAACGCCACGCCGCCCGGCACCGCCGGTTCCTCTGCTGTCCTCACCGACCACCACGACGCCGACCACGACGCCGACATGGTGGCAACGATTGTTGACCACCTCGTCGGCCGATGGCCGGGGCTCCCGGTTGAGACCGCGCCCGCACTGATCCGCGACGTTCTCACCGCCGCCATGGCCTACCAAGACGCCCGAGCCGAAGAGCTGCTCAACCAGGTGCTGCTCCACGGTATGGGGCCCACCGCAAGCGGCGGCATCGAGATCATCACCTCAGCGCCTCCAGAGATCACCGCCGTGTTCGTCAGCTGGGCGCACGCGATGCTGGGCCCGGCGCCGAACTACGTTGAGCAGGCGTTCGAGTTCACCAGCAGAGCGACCGATGAACGCTTCACCATCACCGTGCAACGCGTCGGCCCAGGCAAACTCACCCCTCACGAAGCCCGGGCCCAAGCCGAACAGGACCGCGACGCGTACGCCGAGCAGGTCGCCGATCTGCGCAAACGCCTCAATGAGGTCCGGCAGAGCGTATGCGCAGCGTGCCGCGCCGCCCTTGCCGTGACCGTACGGCCCTTTGATGAGTGAGAAGCGAGGAGACCGCAGATCGCAGGCCAGGGGCGGCGACCGGCCCAGCCCCGAGCCCGCCCGCGAACGTCGATCCGTCAGCTCGCCGGCCGACATTCACGCCAGCATCGGCGCCGAAACCCTGCACGCCGTCGGCGCCCACCACTTCGACGGCTACACCACCCGCGACGGCCAGCGCATCGTTCTCCGCTTCCACATCCCCTCGGCAACACCCGCCAGGCGAGCTCTCGCCGTTGCCGCGAACCTTCGCGACGACACCTTCACCGTCGTGCCCGCCTACGTCCTCTACGACGACAGCTCCCCAGGTGGCGGCCCAGACGTCTACAGCGTGGCGCACGGCCACACGGCCACCTGCGCCAGGGAAGACCTGCCGCGTGCCGTCCAGGACATCGTGGCCGCCTGGCACACCCGCTGACCAGACGTTCCCTCAGATCAAGGATTTCCCTCTTGACCCTGCCCGCTGTCCCAGCGCCGTCTCGCTCCGTGGAGCCCGGCGCGCTGGTCATCATCAACGGCGCGAACTCGGCGGTCGCCGAGCACCATCAGCGCCTCGGCGTGGTGTGCCGCCGGCTGGATGACGAACTCTGGGAGGTGCTGGTCGCCGACGCCGACCGCTCCGCCTCCCAGTACGCCCCTCCCCGCTGGACCCAGCTCCGCCTTAGCGCACGCGAGCTGACCGTGCCCGCCGACTTCAGCATCAGAACCCTGCTGGCCAAGCCCACGGACGCGCTCCTGGTCCGGGCGATGCTCGCCGAGGTCACCCGCCAGCAGGCCGCATGCATCGCCGAGCTCACGGCCGCGGCCGCTCACGCGGACGCCGCCGGTGACCAACTGGAGCAGGCACGCGCCCACGCCATCCGCGCCTACGAAGACGGAACCGTGTCCCGAACGCGGCTGCAGGAGCTCCTGACCGCCTTCCGGCTCGCCCCCTACGACGATCGGCGGTGCGTCACGCTGACGGTCACCTGCCAGGCCGAGATCAGCCACCTGCGCGAGCGCGATCTCGACGCGGCCCTGGCCGGCACCGTCGAGATCCACGCCAACCACCCGCACGTCCTCGTCGATCGAGCCAGCGTGCACATCACGGCCACGCCTTGCACCGATGGGGCCGCCGCGTGAACCACTGCTCCCCCTCCACCGAGCCCGGCGGCCGCCGGCATCAGCACGAGCCCGTGCCGGAGTTCATGGCCGGGTGTCCCATCCAGGGCGGCCGGGCCGTTCCGGCGGTCGCCCTTCGCCACCGCGACCGGGCGCTGCCTGCCGTGTTCGGGATCGACGACCCCGACCAGATCAACGCCTGCCTGATGGAGCGGCTGTGCACGGCCTGCCAGCAGCCCCTCGACCTCGACTCCTCCGGCACGTACCTCCTGCTGGTGCGTCCCTTCGACTTCTGGCGCGGGTACAGCAGCCAACCGGCCCAGCACCCTGCCTGCCACGACTACAGCATCCGGGCCTGCCCGTGGCTCAACGGGCAGATGAGTCACTATCGCCGCACTCCGCGCGATCTGGAATCGCTGCGCTGCGGCGATCCCGGCTGCGGCTGCAGCCGCTGGCGGACAGCGGCGCAGTATCGGCCACGAGCTGGCGATCCCGTTCCTCCTGTCTTCGCCGCGACCTATGCGCTCGAGGACTACCAGTTGGACTGGGGAGAGAAATACGGGCACGCCGACGTCCTGCGTGGCATCCGTCTGGACGGGGTCCGCCGGCAGGCGATCACGCCCGTCCGGGACGGCGAATGGTCCCTCATGGACTGGATGTACGCCCGAGCGGCAAGCCTGCCCGCGCCGGCATCCGCCCTGACCCAGATGCTCGAGCTGCTCGGCGAGATCTCCTCGTCGAGCACGTGCCCTGCTGACGCCGTCGGCAACGATGCGCCGGCCACTGAGGAGCCTGCGCCGCAGAAAACGGACCCTGAACCGACCCAAGAATGAGGAAGAACCTGGACGTGCGCTTTGTCTACCCCGACACGGAGTTCATCTCGACTATGCCCGGCCCGGCCGGGACCATCAGCATCGGGGTCCTCGACGACGCGGGCCGTAAGTTCTACGCGATCAACCGCGACGTCGACCTCGCCGTCGTCGCGGCCAGCCCGTGGCTGATGGCCAACGTCGTCCCGCACCTGCCGCTCTGGCGGACCGCCACCGGACTGGCGTGGGACAGCGGCCACCCGGACTACCGGTACGTGCTGCCGCCCGTTCAGATCGCGGAGAACCTCGCCACATACTTCTCCATCGGCTACAGCGGTGCGGGCAGCATGCGAGCGTTCGGCTGGTACGGCGCCCGCGACTTGGTGAGAATTCACGACCTGTATGGCGACGACTGGCAGATGATGCCGCCGCAGGTACCGCGCAGGATCACCGAGCTCCGTGACTTGCTCGACCAGGCCGGGATCGGCCGGCCTCCTTCGAGGGCGGAGCTGCTGGGCGCCGAGGCCACCGAGCATCACGCGCTCGCCGACACCGAGTACCACCGTGCCTTGCACCGGCTGGCGATGCCGGCCAAGTCGTCGCATTTCAGCGTCCTGGGTGATCTGATCACCCTCCGGGCCTGCGGCGAGGGGCGGGGATGGGTACAGGCCTCGACGAAGCCACCTCTTGTGCTAGCAGGTGCCGGCGATCTGCAGGACGGCGACCGGGTGATTCTGGCCGCCAAGACCGCCAGCAATCTCGCCGAGGTGCTGGACCAACTCACCCTGGAGGAGACAACAGAACTGCCGGACCTGCTGCGCCGGGCGGTCGCGCTGCTGGACATCTGGGCAGGGTGAAGCAGGCTCCCCGCGCCCTCCTGGTCGCCAGGGCGCGCAGGCCAACGCGGTCGCCGAGGCGCCGTCTCGCGTAAGTGTCCGGGGCCCGTCATTCTCCTTGTGAAGGCGGGGCTGAGGACGCGGCTTCCAGCGCGCGAGGCTCCGCGACGCGGACCGCGAGGGAGAACAGGCCAGGATGGTGCTCAACCAGCCAGCCGCGGGCGACCAGGCGTTTGAGCCGGAGTCGCAGGCCCTCCACCTGGCTGCGCTGGTCCGGCCTGCCCAGCGCACCCGCAATCGCTCTGGCCCGCATGGGCTGTCCCCTGGCGACCACGGCGAGCACATGCGTGTCGCTCTCGGTCAACGGCTGCCTGGCACTCACCGCCCTGGCCGGCTGCGGCGCACCGCAGGAGAGTGCGGCCTCGGGCGCCAGCGACCTCACGACATTTTGCGTGATGACCAACCGGGTCAGGTCTTGCTCGAGTTCCGCTGCCTGCAGATGCAAAGTGGCCATGCGGATCCGCAGCAGGGACAGCTTCCGGCGTGTAGCGGTTTCCGCTGTCGCCAGCCGAGTCAGCGTGAACGTCCATTCGCCCGGGTCAGGGTCGGTCGTCTGCTCGGTCACCGCTGACGCCATGGACTGGTCCTCCGGACTGATCGCACCCAGCACCCACTCTAACGGAGTGCTGCCTTTCATATCCGCTGAGTAGTGAGTGTAGGGGTGGCCAGCCCCGTTGCGAAAGGCTTCCCCAGGACTGACCGCCCCTGCGTGCGCACCCGAGCGGACATCGCGCTCCCCCGATTCCCTGCTCGAAGCCGCCAGCGACCCACCGGTTGCCCTGAGCAGCAACGGAGGAGTCGCGCACCAATGGGACACCTGCCCAGCACGCCCACCAAGAGAAAGGACCGGCGTCCTGCCAACCCCCTACAAACGGCCGTTTCCGCCGATTCCGGACAACCGCTGGAACGCCGAATCCCACGGATGCACCGGCACCCACGAAGAGCGCACCCTCACCTCGGAATACACGATCGACGCCGCCAGCGGCGAAGAAGCCGAACTGCGGGTGCTCGCCTGGATCGACTACGACTACCAGGACGACCTGCGACGTGCCGTGGCCACCGCTGATGAGCACCCGACGCGCCCCGGCCGGTGGAGAGTAACCATCACGTGGGATGACCGGGGACCCATTGACTGACTGACGCTCGCCGCCCGGGCCGCCGCAGGCCTTCCCTGCTCCCTGGACGCCGGCCGTCCCGGACTCGTGGCCGAACTCGACCCGCGTTTGCACTGGTGCTCGGCGCCACACCTGGATCTATCGCGCACCCTCTGCACGGGTCAAGGGCACGCCTCCGGCGACCCTTGACCCGTTCCGCGGCCGCGCGATCCCGGGGATCCAGGCGCCGAGACCTCTGGGGTCAGGGCGCACACCCATCAGGACCTGGACTTTCCCCGGGAGGAAGCCATGCTGAAGCCCACCGTCGGTGTTGCAGGCCTGTCGCACACGAACCTGCTGCACGTCATCGTCCGCACCGGCAACCACACCCTGCCGCCCCACACGACCAGCTGGGCTCTGACCCCGGTGACGCGCGACCGACACGGGGAATTCGTCGCCGGAACCGGCTTCCGGTTCTCCCGACCCGGAACCTGGGCCACCGCCACGTGCCCCAGCATCGCGCCGTACCCGTGCGGCCTGCACCTGGCCACCACCGAAGAAGACCCGGCCGCCGAGCTGTGGCACGCTACCCCCTTCGACATCCTGCCCGCGGACGACCTCCTCCTGCTGGCCTACCACCAGCGGGACCTCCTGCACAGCGAAGGAGCTACGGTCCAGGTCCGCAAAGCGTTCGTCGTGGCCCACGTATCCGGCCTGGAACTGATCAAGAAGCATGGTCCGGGAGCCGATCTTCATGGGTTGTGGCTCGCCGGTCTGGACTGGATGGGCCGCCTCGCTATCAGGAGCATGATGTCCGGTGGCGCCACCTACGCTGAATTGGCGGAGGTCGTGGCCAAGAGAATCGACGCGCGCTTCTACTACGACGCCCGGTTCGATGGCGCCACGCATCGGCAGGCCCTGAGAGCATTGAGGCCCCTAACCAGCTGGCCGATCAGGCTGATCCTGAAGAGGCACGCTCGCAAGAGGAGGACGGGTGTCCCCGGCGAGCTCGGTGATCCCCTCAGGGTCTTGCGCTACATCATGGCAAGCGACGCCGGAGTGCCGACCGAGCATGCCGCCGAACTCGCCCTGACCGACCTGCAGGTCTTTGCGTATGTGCAGGCTCGGAAGGTGGCCACGCACGCGGAGATCATGCGCGTGCCAGAAGCCTTGGGCCATTCCCACCTGGGCCGGTACACGACCCTGCGCAGCAGCGGCCACGACCATGACACCGCGGTGGCCCGCTGCGCACAGGAGCCACCGTTCTGACCTCCGGCACGGAATCCGGGCTCGGCCCAGGTGCTCGCTCTCCCATGGAAGAGAGGCCACCCGGGCGAGCCCGGATCTCCACCACTCACACCCGGCAAGAGCTCATTCGGACCGCAGAAGGAAACGTGGACGACTTCGGCATCGTCATCGGCCCTGATGGCCGCGAAATGTACACCCACCCCGACTGGGGCGAAGGCGGCCTTTATGTGGATGAGGTGCGCGCCATGACAGCCGGGGCTGAAGAGCGGCGTAAGCAACCCCGAAAGCCTGACGACCTTGACGAGCTCGCCGCGAGACTGCGCGCGCTCCTGGAGAACTACACGGGGCCTGCCCGTATCTCCCGATCCACTGCCGAGCTCGCAGGTATCCCGCTCGATCACCCGGCCGTGCTGCCGGAAGACGGTATCCCCGGCCCCTCCCCTGCGTCACAGAGCAAGGGAGTTCCGATCAAGGACGAGACGCCGGCTCATCCCACAGCGCACGTGCAAGGCCACGTCCATCACAGACGGGGAGGCTCGTGACCATCCCGCCGCCCCCTCTCCCCCGACCGGCTTGGAACCGGTACGTCCTGGGATCTGACGTCGACACCGCCTACCAAGAGGCACACGAGGCCGACATCGGCGACAGCGACATCCCTATCGGCGCTGACGGCCGCCTGCACGATCGCGCCACGCTCGGCCTCACCCACGGCTACGTCGTGCTCAGCAGCACGCTGATGCCCCTCGAGGCAGCGTTGCAGCAGTACCCCACCCTCCTGGCGGGCGCACACCTGCCAGAGGGCGTCTGCGGTGCGCTTCCCATCGCTGGCATGAGACGGCGGATCGTGGCCGCTCTACCGGTGATCGACGGCGGTTATCCCGACGAGGGCCGCGCCGTCGACGCGGCCCTCACCCCATTCCTGCAGCAGGGTGAGCGCATCGAGTCCGGCGAGGTGGTGCACAGTTTCGTCGCCGCTCTCGACACTGGCGCGATCATCTCAGGGGAGGTCGTCGCCACCGCGATCTGCCCCGTGTTGAACCACACCGGTTGGCTGTTCTTCGGCACACGGCCAGCAGCAGAAGCACCGACTCAGCCGCGATTGCCGGTGACGATGGCGGCGGTTGCTGCCCGCATGCTGCTGCGCCAGAGCGTCGGCGACATCCTCGACGAGTGGACCATCGTCGCCGACATCCCCAACTAAGAAACCCGATGGGGACGTCGTCACCAACTCGTCGTGGGAGCCAGCCCGGCCAACAAGGACGCCACCGGCCTGTACACCCTGGAGTACGAGAAGGGGGCAACGCAGGAGCAGCAGCTGTTCATGGATCCCTTCGACGACGCCGCGGAACTGACGTTGATGCCCGTGCGGGACGAACTGCGGGCAGCCGTCGGGACCGAGTACGTGCCCGACACCACGCCATGAGCCGGCCTTCGCATGCAGAGCAGCATCGGGCGCACGACGCTACCGGCGGCCGCCGAGAAGCCCGCCCGGCGCCCCCACATACCCCGTTCGCCCGCCCGGCGCCCTGGCGCAGCGGCATGACCCGCACCGGAGGATCTCCCCGTGGCCATCCCCTTCTCGATCCCGAAGGGCTCTGAACTCGTCTATCCCAGCAGCACCCCGGCGCAGGCGGCGCGTGAACGTCTTGAGGCCAACTGCTCGCTATCGGCCGCACTGGACATCTTGACCTGGAAAGCCCTGCTGCTCAGCCAGGCTGCGCTCACCGACTTCCCGCAGATGCGGTTGGAGGTCCAAGAACTGGCTGAGCAGCATCTGCCGGCCAGCCTGGTCGGGGCTTTGCCGTCGAGCCTGGAGTCCGTCTGGCTGGACATCGATGAACGAGTCTCCATCCTGAACGCCGTCATCGCCAGCTATCCCCCCGCTCATCAGCAGCTCGACGGCGGCAATGATCTGACCAGCTCACGGTTCTGCGACAGCGTCAACAGTGCCGCCCTGCTCCGTCCCCGGTCCCGCCGCGACCACGTCCCAAGCAGCAGCGTGGGCGGTGTTTTGGTCCGTACTTACCTCGACGTCGAACAGCAGGCCGTGCACGTCGCGGTCAACCTGGCCGATGCCTGGACGAACCTGCGCCAGCACCATGCCGACTACGCCGTACCGCTGCTGATCGACGTCGACGACATACCCGTGTTCGACCGCGGAAGGACGAACAGGTCGCCTGACTCCGCGGCCCCGCCGCCGGCGGACACCGAGGCCCACGGCAACGAAACGTCCCGCGAACAGCTGCTGCGCGCCTTCCTCGACCGGCACTATAACGGCGATGCCATCCAGGCGCTGCACGACCTGGGCCGCGTCGGCCAGATCGCCATCGCTCACCTGGACCGCCCGTGGTGGGACGACCACTTCGCCGAAACGCACCACCGTGCCCTCACGGACGCGGAATGGGCCCGCCTGGTGCCGCACCTGAGCGGCTATGACGAACACGTCCGCAACTACAACGGTCTCAGCGCCGGCCCGCCCGTAACCGCAGAGTTCGCTAGGCACGTGCTGGCTCAGGCCGGCATCACCGGCATCGGCCACGAGCCCGGCGACGCCGTCCCGCCAGCACCGTCAAGCCTGCGGCCCACCCCTGCGACCTCCACCCTCGAGCCGGTTGAAGGACGAAGATGACAACCTCCACGTCACCCCCATCCGCTGGCGCATCCGATGCTGCGTTGAACGCCTACGTACAAGAGGCGTGGACCCAAGCCGACCAGGCCCGCGTCGAACATCTGCGACGGTGCCTGGTTCATGCCGCGCAGGTGATCCGCCGGCATCTTCCCGACGCGAGGTGGATCTGGGCCGACTTCAGCGCCGCAGTCGGCATCGCGGAGCCGCATGCCCACGTTCCCGTGGTCCGCATCACCCACCCGGCAGGCGTCTGGGACCCCGCCTCCGACAGCAACACTCCGGACCTGCCGAAGGAGGCCCTCGACACCGTCGAACGGCTGCTGGGCGAAGCGCTGAACTTCAACGTCGGCGACCTGGAGCTGGAAGGGGCGGGATGGAAGCGGGATGACGACGATGACACGTACGCGATCGCTCTACCTGCCGGCACCTTCCTGCCGCCACCCCTTGATGCGGTACCGGCTTGGGTGCTGAGCCAGCATACGGTCCTGCCGCATCGCGACACGGTGTCCTTGCACGCCACGTCGGCGGCGGCCTTCGATGACCTTGCCGCCGCGGTGCGCGACCGGTGGAGCCTGGTCGGTTCGCTGCCCGGCGTCGATCTTCCTCCGCGTCCGCCCGTGGACGTGCACGGCATGGTGGAGGCGTTCTTCGCAGCCGCCGGGCCGCAGGAGCGCTTCCGGCTGCAGCCGGTGCTCCTTCCGCGCCTGGTTGCGGCAGCTCTGGCGGAGACGACGGTCTGGGTGTTGCTGCACGGGTTCAACGTGATCCAGGACGCCGAGGCCGCCGTCTTCCTCAGCGAGAAGGAGGCCCTCAGCAGTCTGGCCGAAGAGGTGCGCAAGCGCTGGGGGTACGCGAGCGAGTCCGAGCATGCCGCGGCTTACGGTGTTTCTGATGAGCCGCCCGAGGACGACCGGGCTGCCGTCGATTTGTACTTTGCGGTCCAGCGAGCTGAAGACAGCGAAGAACGGTACAGCATCGTCGACCGGCAGGTGCCCGGCCCGCTCGCCTCCATCCCCACGAGCAGCCAGTGAGCTCCGAACGGCGCTGCCGTCGCCCTCAACGGCGCGACGGACCCCGTTTCGACTGCCGGTTGCCGTTCGGCCACCAAGGCGAGTGCAGCCCATACACGCTGGCGCCGCACGGGTCATGGCTGGCCGGG
>NZ_JBFAMX010000197.1:0-17113 GCF_040659615.1 Nonomuraea sp. NPDC049784 | reverse complement strand
AGGTGATCATCGCCGGGGCCGGAGGGGCGGCGCACCTGCCCGGGATGCTGGCCTCCGTCACGCCGCTGCCGGTGATCGGGGTGCCGGTGCCACTCAAATACCTCGACGGGATGGACTCCCTGCTGTCGATCGTCCAGATGCCCGCCGGGGTGCCGGTGGCCACGGTGGCGGTGGGCGGCGCTCGCAACGCGGGGCTGCTGGCCGTACGCATCCTCGCCGCGTCGGACGTGAAGCTGCGTGAGCGCATGGAGGAGTTCCAGGCGCGGCTGAAGGAGCAGGCGTACGCCAAGGGCGAGAAGCTCCGCGCGGAGGCCGCCCAGCTGAAGAGCTAGGGCGGCCGCCCGGCCCCTGAAACCTAGGGGCGGCCCAGGGCGCGGTAGTGCCATCCGGCGGACCGCCACGTCTCGGAGTTCAGGGCGTTACGCCCGTCCACGATGCGCCGGGTCGCGACCACCGCGCCCAGCTCCTCCGGATCGAGCTCCACGAACTCCTGCCACTCCGTGAGCAGCAGCACCACGTGTGCCCCGCGGACCGCCTCAACGGCCGACTCGCCATAGTTCAGCTCGGGGTGAGCCTTACGAGCGTTGCCGAGCGCGATCGGGTCGTACACGGTGACCTGTCCGCCCTGATGGCCGATGGTCACGGCGACGTCCAGCGCGGGGGAGTCGCGAATGTCGTCCGAGTTGGGCTTGAACGCGGCGCCCAGCACACCCACGGTGCACCCGTGGAACGAACCTCCGGCCAGCTCCCTGGCCAGGTCGACCATGCGGGCACGGCGCCGCTTGTTGATGGCGTCCACCTCGCGCAGGAACGTCAGCGCCTGGTCCGCGCCCAGCTCCCCGGCCCGCGCCATGAACGCCCTGATGTCCTTGGGCAGGCAGCCGCCGCCGAACCCGAGCCCGGCGTTCAGGAACCGCCCGCCGATCCGGTCGTCGTACGACAGCGCCTCGGAGAGCTGCTTGACGTCGGCGTGAGCGGCCTCGCAGACCTCGGCCATGGCGTTGATGAAGGAGATCTTGGTGGCGAGGAAGGCGTTGGCGGCCGTCTTGACCAGCTCGGAGGTGGCGAAATCCGTCACCACAAACGGAAGGTCGCCCAGCGGCTCATACACCTCGCGCAGCACCTTCTCCGCTCGTTCGGTGCGAACGCCGAGCACGATGCGGTCAGGGCGCAAGGTGTCCTCGACCGCGAACCCCTCACGCAGGAACTCGGGGTTCCACGCCAGCTCGGCCTGCCCTCCGGCGGGGGCGAGCCGGGCGAGCTTGTCCGCGAGCCGCTCGGCGGTGCCGACGGGCACGGTGGACTTGCCGACGACCAGGCACTCCCGGTCGAGGAGCGGGGCGAGGGTCTCGATGGCGCTGTCGATGTACGTGACGTCCGCGGCGTACTCGCCGCGTTTCTGCGGTGTGCCCACGCAGATGAAGTGCACGTCGCCGAAGGCGGCGACTTCCTCGTAGGAGGTGGTGAAGCGAAGACGGCCGGATTCGAGCCCGCGGCGGAGGACCGGTTCGAGACCGGGCTCATGGATCGGAAGCTCACCTTGGTTCAGTTGGCGGATCTTGTCGGGGTCTATATCAAGGCCAAGAACCTCGAATCCAAGATCGGCCATGCACGCCGCATGCGTGATGCCCAGGTATCCGGTCCCGATCACCGTGAGGCGATATGGCACGAGTGAGCTCCTTTCGGTCGCGCAGGCATGCTACCGGTCCTCGCTCTCCTACGTGCCACCTGCACCTCTTCACAAACCGTACTAGCTGGTAACAAATGCTCGGACGTCCTAGTATCTAGCGCATGAGCTTCCCTCTTTACGCGCCCGCCGAAGAGCACGACCTGCTCAGGGAGACGGTCCGGGCCCTGGCCGACGAGAAGATCGCCCCGCACGCCGCCGCGGCCGACGAGACCGAGGAGTTCTCCTGGGACGTCTACAAGGCGCTCGTGTCGTCGGACCTGCACGCCGTACACATTCCTGAGCAGTACGAGGGCGCCGGGGCGGACGCTCTGGCCACCGTCATCGTCATCGAGGAGGTGGCCCGCGCCTGCGCCTCCTCGTCCCTGATCCCCGCCGTGAACAAGCTCGGCACGGTCCCCCTCCTCCTCTCGGCCTCGGAGGAGCTGAAGTCCCGTTATCTGCCCGGGGTGGCGAGCGGCGAGGCCATGTTCTCGTACGCGCTGTCGGAGCCGGAGGCGGGCTCGGACGCGGCGGCCATGAAGACGAAGGCCGTACAGGACGGCGACCACTACGTGCTCAACGGCACCAAAATGTGGATCACCAACGCCGGTGTCTCGGAGTACTACACCGTGATGGCCGTGACAGACCCGTCGGCCGGCGCCAAGGGCATTTCGGCCTTCGTCGTCGAGAAATCGGACGAGGGCGTCTCCTTCGGCCCCAAGGAAAAGAAGCTCGGCATCAAGGGCTCGCCCACCCGCCAGGTGATCCTGGACGATGTCCGGATCCCGGCCACCCGCATGGTCGGCGCCCCCGGCACCGGCTTCAAAACCGCCCTGGCCACCCTGGACCACACCCGCATCACCATCGCCGCCCAGGCTCTGGGAATCGCTCAGGGCGCCCTGGACTACGCGATCGGCTACGTCAAGGAACGCAAGCAGTTCGGCCGCCCGGTGGCCGACTTCCAGGGCCTGCAGTTCATGATCGCCGACATGGCCATGAAACTCGAGGCGGCCAGGCAGCTCACGTACCACGCGGCGGCGAAGTCGGAGCGGGCGATGAACGGCGAGCCCCAAAAGGACCTGACGTTCCTGTCCAGCGCCGCGAAGTGCGCCGCCTCGGACGCGGCCATGGAAATCACCACGGACGCGGTACAACTGCTGGGCGGCTATGGCTACACGAAGGATTTCCCGGTGGAGCGCATGATGCGCGACGCCAAAATCACCCAGATCTACGAGGGCACCAACCAGATCCAGCGCATGGTGATGGCCCGTCAGCTCCTCAAGTAAGTCCCCAGAGGCCCAGGGGGAAGGCGCGGTCTTTGCGGGATGGCGCTTCGCGTAAGGAGCTCAGGCTGTGACATTGGGGGGGTACGACCCCCCAACGCTCAGGGGGGCGCTGAAAGTCATCCCAGCTGGGTCGTCATCAAAGCGCCCCATCCCGTGGGAGTGGTCTTCAGCGCCCTGCCGGACTACTGGCAGAGGGTGGAGATTCCCCCGCGTCCCCAAGTGCAGGTGTCGATCTTCTTGAGGTCGCTGCCTCGGTAGAGGCCGGCCGAGTCCCCGTCGTTGTTCCAGACGTACCACTTACGTCCCCAATGCAAGGTGGTTGTGCTGTCAGCCCCCTGACCCGAGCGCACGGTCACCGACTTGCCCGGCTTGAGAGTGAATCTCGGGAATCTGTACTTGTAACCGGTCTCGTCCCGCAGGATCCACTTCTCGAGCTGAATGGCCTGCTTGGACGTGTTGCGCAGCACCGCATATTCGCCATTGAGGGAGACGTTGCCGCCCCGGTCGGACCCCGGCGAGTCGTAGTAGACCTTGACGATCTGAACGACCGGGGTCGCGGCCTGAGCGGACGTAGAGGCCAACGGTAGGACCACGACCGCGACGCCTGTGGCCGTGAGTAGACGCTTGAGCACTATGGGCTCCAAAGAGCTAGAGATGGAACGTGACATCAATGGGACGATTGCGGCCATTCCGAGGTTGGCGATCGACGGTGTCCGCATCCGGCCACTGGATTCGTGTCAATCTGCTGCGCACTCTGACCCACTGCTCATGCGTCGTCATCGGGGAATGGAGGAGTGCGCGAAGCTGACGTGAGGAACCCGTACGAAGGCTCATGTCGAGCGGCTCGGCGGCCTGCGCCTGCCCTCGGGATTAGCGTCCCTTCGGTGACTCACGGCATCATCGCCGAGATCGTTGGCATTCGGTCAACGACTGGATGGAGGCACGGGATGAGCGGCGAGCCCACCACTGGAATGTTGCACCACGTCGAGATCTGGGTGCCGGACCTGCCACGAGCCGTCGCGAGCTGGCAATGGCTGCTGGAGGCCCTCGGCTACACGGTCTTCCAGGATTGGAGCCACGGCCGCAGTTGGCGGCTCGGGGCCACGTACCTGGTCCTGGAGCAGTCGCCCGCGCTCAGCGCCGACCGGCACGACCGATGCCGCCCTGGTCTGAACCATCTGGCCTTTCACGTGGAGAGCCGCGCCATGGTCGATGCCCTGGTCGACCAGGCGTCCGCGAACGGCTGGACGTTGATGTTCCCTGACCGTCACCCTCATGCCGGCGGGGAGCAGCACTACGCCGCCTATCTGGAGGACAAGGACGGGTTCGAGGTCGAACTGGTCGCCGCTGACGCACCAGGCACCTGAGGTTCCGTGACGGAGCGACCGGCCGAATGCCGGGCAGCGGCTGCCGGTGATGACCCTCGTGTGGCTCTGGTAGGGCTCGAGCGGCTGTATCGGCCGTAAGGAGCTGGATGGGCAGTTTTGGGGTACTTCACTGCGAGTTCATGCATATGTCAGACAACGACATCTGGCCGGTATAACGTCTGGTTTCGGTCTGTTCCTTAACTGAAGACGGGTACCGCAACATGCGCAAAGTCCTGACGCTGGCCGTGGCCGCCACCGCCTCGCTCGCCTTGCTAGCCGCCCCGGCCGCCGCCGACAGCCGCCCCCAGGAGCTGCCGGCCGACATCTACGGGGGCGCCTGGACCGAAGGGCACGTCCAGGGCATCGCCATCGACCAGCGCAAGGGGTACATGTACTTCTCGTTCACCAACGTCCTGGTCAAGACCGACCTCAAGGGCAACCTCATCGGGTCGGTGACGGGCTTCACCGGGCACCTCGGCGATCTCGACTTCAACGCCAAGGACGGCCGCGTGTACGGCTCCCTGGAGTACAAGGAGCAGGAGTCGTTCTACATCGCGATCTTCGACGTCGACCGCATCACCAGCCCGAACATGGACGCCCAGACCACCGGCGTGGTCAAGACGGTCTACCTCAAGGAGGTCGTCGCCGACTACACCGCCGACATGAACGGGGACGGCAAGTTCGACGGGAACGTCGCCGACACAGCCGATCACCGGTACGGGTGCAGCGGCATCGACGGCGTGTCCTTCGGGCCGGAGTTCGGCAAGAAGCACGGCAAGCAGCTGCTCACCGTCGCCTACGGCATCTACTCCAACGTCGGCAGGCAGGACAACGACTACCAGGTCATCCTCCAGTACGACATCCAGCAGTGGAAGAAGTACGAGAAGCCGCTCACCGAGAGCGACCCGCACAAGAGCGGCCCCGAGAACACGGACGGCAAGTACTTCGCCTACACCGGCAACACCACGTACGGCGTGCAGAACCTCGAGTGGGACGAGCACACCGGCAACTGGATGATGGCCGTCTACAAGGGCAAGAAGCCGCAGTTCCCCAACTACACCTTCTTCATGGTGGACGGCGGCGCGCGGCCGAGCGAGGGGGACATCGTCGGGCAGCCGCAGCCCGAGCGGGGCCGGCTGCTCGCGCTGGCGCCCGGCGGGCTCCAGCACGACGCCTCCGGCGTCAGGGGATGGGAGTTCACCGGTGAGTACGGCCTGATCTCGCTGGGCGGAGGCCGCTACTACGTCTCCAAGTCGGGGACGGTCACGGAGAACGGCGTCAGCAAGTACACCAGCCACGCGCAGCTCTACCGCTGGACGGGCCAGACCCCGACGCCGTTCGAGAAGGTGGGCTGAGGGCTGAGGCACAAGAGCCGGGGACGGCGAGCCGCCCTCGGCTCTTGTGCCTGAGTGCCCTCGGATTTGCCGCAGAAAGGACACTTGCCGCACGCTCGATGAGCTCCCAGCGAACGGGCGGCCACGGCTGTTAGGGTCGGTCCTCATCCTCACGAACGAGCAAAGCGATTCTGTATGGGAGGGTCATGCGGGCCACGACGAAGACCGTCGCCTTGCTGATCGGAGTAGCCGCTCCGATGGCGGTGGTGGCGCCCGCGGCCGACGCGCAGGCGCGTCCGGCCTGGGTCGCCTATCACGGACTCACGGCCGCCCAGAGCGTGGAGCGGGTCCGTCAGCTCAAGGATCAGGGCTTTCGCCCGATTACGGTAAACGTTTCCGACGGTGAGCGATATGCGGCCGTTTGGGTTAAGGGCGGGTCGCCGTCCAACTGGGGCATCTGGCAGGACATGTCGGCCGAGGCGTTCCAGCAGCGGTTCGACCAGGAGTCGCGGGAGGGGGCGCAGCCGGTTTCCGTCTCCGCCACCGGGCCGGGCGACTCGCCGGTGTTCACCGCCGTCTTCGAGAAGAGGCGCGGGAAGTTCCTCGCCAAGTCCGACCTCACCCCCGACCAGTTCGGCGCCGCCAACAAGCAGGCCGCCGGCCAGGGGCTCGCGCTGACCTCCGTCGACGTGTACGGCACCCCGGACGACCTGCGGTACGTGGGCGTGTGGACGGTCAACACGGGCGGGGCCTGGTACTACACCTACGGCAAGACCAGGGAGCAGCACGAGGCGGCCTTCTACGCCAAGAAGAAGCAGGGGTTCCGGCCGGTCAAGGTGGCCGTGGCGCCCGACGGCACGTACACGGCGGTGTGGCGCAACGACGGCGTCAAATCCTGGGCCCACTACATCGACATGACCTCCTCCGGCTACCAGAAGCGGTTCGACGACCTCAAGAGGAAGGGGCTGGCCCCCGTTCAGGTGAACGCCGAGAACGGACGTTACGCCGCGATCTGGCAGTAGGAGGCCGCACCCGGCTACTCGGCCAGCAGGATCCGGACGTCTCCCGAGGTGCTGCGCGCGGTGATGGTGCTGGCGCTCTTGGCGTCGTGCTTGAGCTCGGAACGTTCGGTGCCCTCCTTGCTGTGGGCACTTATCGCGTAGGCGGCCCTGGGCACGGTGGCGGTCACCCTGCCCTCTTGGGAGCGCAGGTCGAGGGCGGTGGGCGGGCTGGCGAACGCCACGTCGATCGCGCCGTCCGCCGTCCGGCACCTGACGTCCGGCGACTTCAGCCCGTCACCGGTGATCGGGCCCTCGCTCAGCAGCCGCAGCCTTCCCGTCGTGCCCGACACCTGGATGCGGTCCCGGCTGGACACGTCCACGTCCTGGGTGAGGCCGTTCAGGATGACACCGTCCGCCGCGTCGATCGACAGCCGCACGCCGGGCGGGACCTTGACGTGGTAGCGGGCGCCGCAGTCGCCGAGGACCATGTTGCAGTCGGCGCCCAGGCGGAGGGTGCCGTCGCGCAGGGACCAGGTGGCGTTGCCGTCGTCGGCGGCCTTGCCGCGCACCCACCGCTCGACCTCGACCCGGCCGGCGGTGCCCGGGAGGACGCGCACACCGCCCAGCGAGGAGCTGATCTTCAGGGCAGTGCCGCTCAAGGGGAACGACCGGGCAGAGCGGACCTCCTCCGCCTCCAGGTCCACTCCGCATCCCGTCGCCGCCAGCGCAACCGCGAGTGCTGCCACGATTCGTCTCATGGGGAAGATCGTGGCCGAGCACCCGCGGCTCGCCATCGACCATCCGACCGAACACCGGCCGCCCGCCATCGACCATTCGGCCATTGGCGGGCCGCCGCAGGCGGCTTCTCCGGGCGAACGAGCTCAGAGGGCCGAGAGCAGCGCCGTGACGTGCTGGAGCGGGTCAGAGCCGAGCGGCCGGACCGCCACCGTGCCGGCCCCGGCCGCCCACAGCGCCTTGACCTGCTCGGCCGCCGCTTCAGGGGAGCCCACGGCCATCACCACCTCCTCGGGCGCGACCCCGAGGAAGCCCGCCTGCCCCTCCACCATCGGACGCGTGACCTCCTCGAAGTCGGCCCCGGTGTGCAGGAACGTGAAGACCACCAGCTCGTGGTCGGATTCACTCCCGATCTGGTCCAGGATCCCGGGCAGCTGCGCGGGCCCGACGCCCTCCGGCACGATCGTGCCCTGGGCGACCCGGCCTGACAGCGCAAGCGAGCGTGGCCCCTTCACCCCTGCCAGCACGGGCGGCGGCACGGCCGGCGGATGCACCAGGGACACCCCGTCCAGATGGACGGACTTCCCGTGCAGGGTGACCGTCTCGCCGCGCAGCAGCGCGCGTACGGCCGTGATGGTCTCCTCCAGGAGGGCCAGGGGTGACGGCGGGGCGGCGCCCACCTGGCGCATCCAGTCGCCCACGCCGTGCCCGATCCCGGCGGCCAGCCGCCCGGGATGCACCCTGGCCAGGTTGGCCAGCTCCATGGCCAGCAGCATCGGGTTACGCAGGGGAGCGGGCGTGATGCCGATGCCGACGCGCAGCCGGGAGGTGACGGCGAGCGCGGTGGCGGCCGCCGAGATGCCGCCGGTCCATCCGAGGTCCTCCACCACCCAGAGATCGTCCACGGACGTCTCGTCGAGCGCCCTGGCGAACGGGATCAGCTGCTCGGGCGGCAGATCCCGGTCGAACATGACTCCAAGTCTCACGATGTCCTCCAGTAGTAGCGGAACAACCGGCCGACCTCCGCGTATCCAGCACGCATGAACGCGTCGGCCGTGGGAACGTTGGCGACGTCCGTGGCCGCGACGATGCGCTGCAGACCGGCCTCGGCGAGCGTGCGGGTGCCCCTGGCCAGGAGGTCGTTGACGTAGCCGTGGCCACGGTGCTCGGGCACGACGCCGATGTAGGCGATCGAGTGGTCGTCGGGGGCCACCAGGCCGACGGGGGAGTCGCCCAGGTAGCCGATGACGAACCAGTCGGGCTTGGCCTTCCGGTTCATCAGGTCGTCGTACATCCATCGGGCTTCCCGCTCGGCGCCCGCCGTGGCCACCTCGATCTGCGTGTCGTAGTCGAGCGAGCCGTCCGAGATGCGGATGAGGATGTCGATCACCTCGGCCTGGTTCATCCGGCGCGCAGGGCGGTACGTCAGGCGGCCGGGATCGGGCGGGATGTCGCTGCCCGCCACCCATTCGAGCACGAGCCGCTCGACCTCCATGGCGAACCCGGCCAGGCTCAGGGCCTCGTGCTCGACGGCGCGATCGACGACAGGGCTGAGGCCCGGCTTGAGTGAGATGTCGTGGATTATCTTGCTCAGCCCCATCGTCCGCAGGCTGCTGCGCAGCAGCTCGGCCGCGGCGGCGGGGTCGGGGCCCGGATCGAACTGCCAGATGATCACCGGCTCGGAGCCGGCGAAGGGCGCCCAGAACGCGAGGCGCGCCTGCCCTTCCACAAAGCACCACTCAGGCCGGGTCCTGCCCTCGTCGAAGGCGGCCGCGAGCTGAGAGCGCCCTGGCTCGGGGAACTGGTCGAACAACGTGAAAGCCTCCGCACCTGAGGGGGCGCTCCCACGACTTCATGCGGCCGTGCGAGGTGTGCCCACGATGACATGACCATGTTCTCGCACAGATCGGATCAGCCGGGCCGCCCCGCTGAAGGTCAGGCCGCGCTGCCGAAGGCTGAGCGGGCCTCTCCGAGGGAATCGCGCGTCTCGAAGTGCCGGTCGAGGTTGGTGATCGTCAGCAGGTGGCGGATCATGCCGGGGGCGAGCACGAGGATCAGGCGGCCCTTCACGCGGTGGACGTGGTTGAGCGTGGCGACCAGTACGCCGAGGCCCACGGAGTCGCAGAAGGGGACCTCGGTCAGGTCGACGACGAGGTTGAGCGGATCGGTGGCCGCGATGGCCAGTTCGAGCTCGGCTCGCAACCGGGGCGCCCCTGCCACATCGAGGTCACCGACTACGTATAGCACCGTACAGGGGTCCTCGCGCCACGATCTGACCACCATGGGCCTCACCTGCCCGAAACGCCGATCGTTATAGTTATTGCTTACATATGTTTTCCATTGCCGTCTTTGTTGTACTTGTAACACTCGGCTTGGGGGATGGTATGGAAGTCGCCTTCGGTTTCGCGATTTTTGGCTGGTCGCTGCCGAGGATCACCTCGACGCCCTGGACGTCCGCCTTGTTCAGCTCCGCCCCCGGGATGGCGGCGGCAACGACCTTCGCCCAGTCCTCGCGGTCCGCGTTGTACCGGATGACCGTCTTCTTGTAGTCCTTCTTGGTCGTGTTACCCGGCTCGCCGGGGACCTTGAACCCGTACGCGACCAGCGCCGCCTTGCTACGGGCGCCGAGGCCCGTGATGAGCGTGCCGTTCTTGACCTTGAGTGTGATGCGCTGCGGCGGGATGCTGGTGTTCGTCGGCTTCGGAGACGGCGAAGGGGTGGCGGGCTTCGCCAGATCCTGGTCCGCGTTGATCCTGGCGAACATGTCGCGGGCGGCCTGCTTGTCCCACAGCACCGCCGACTCGCCCGTGGGCGCCCTGAAGTCGACGTTGGACAGCGGCACGTCGGCGAACTTCACGTCTGCGAGCGAGACGTCCCTGAGCTGCGTCGCCAGGCCGAGCAGCCCGTCGTCGGGATCGACCTTGACCGTGCTCAGCGTGGAGTTGACGAACGCGGCCAGCTTGCCCGGGTTGGCCAGCGTGTCGGCGCTGAGCGCCCGGTTGAGCAGGGCGGAGATGACCTGCTGCTGCCGGTCGATGCGGTCGAGGTCGGAGCGTGCGGTGGCGCGGGTGCGGGCGTAGCCGAGGGCCTGCACACCCTGGAGCTGGTGGGTGCCCGCGGGCAGGTTGAGCCCGGTCTTGGGGTCGTTGATCGGCACCGGCGTGCAGACGGTGACACCGCCGAGCGAGTCGACGACGTCGATGAAGCCGAGGATGTTCACCTCGATGTAGCGGTTGATCTGGAGCCCGGTGGCGGCCTCGACGGCCTGCTTGGTGAGCTTGGGCCCGCCGAACTGGTACGCCGAATTGATCTTGTGGTCGCCCTTGCCGGGGATCGTCGTCCAGGTGTCGCGCGGCAGGCTGACCACGGTGACCCGCTTGTGGTCCTCCGACAGGTGGATGACCATCATGGTGTCGGTGCGCTGGCCGGCCTCGCGGCCCAGCTTGAGCTGGTTCTGCTGCTGGCGGGTGAGGTCGTCGCGCTTGTCGATGCCGACCATCAGGATGTTCTCGGCGCCGTGGGCCGACGGCGGGGACACGCCCGCGTCGACGGTGCCGATCTGCCGCGGGGTCGCCCACACCACACCGGTGGTGACCAGGATCCCGGTGGACAGGAAACCGGCCACGAGCACGTTGCGCCGGCGGGCCTTGGCGCTCTTGATCGGCCTGCGGGGGCGGGTGGGCGGGAGTTTGACGCCGCCGTAGGCGTCGCCGCCCACGAGCACCCCGGCGTCCTCCTCGCCCGTTACCTGCCCTCCCCCTTCGCGCATGCCGCGCCCCCCTCTGGTCACCCGGAGGATCGGGCTTTCGATTGCCCTCCTCCCCTGGTCGTACAGTAGCGTGAGCCCCGCCATGAAGCAGTTCCCCGACTCGCCGCAGGCCCCCGCGGAAACGCGCGCCTGGCCCCCCATTTCCGTCGTCATGCCGGTCCTCAACGAGGAGCGGCACCTTCGCGAGGCCGTCGACCAGGTCCTCGCCCAGAGCTACCCAGGTGAGATCGAAGTCGTGCTCGCCGTGGGTCCGTCCCATGACCGCACCCAGGAGGTCGCCGACTCCATCGCGGCGGCCGATCCCCGGGTGACCGTGGTGCCCAACCCGACCGGCCGCACACCCAACGCGCTCAACGCCGCCATTGGCGCCTCGCGTAACGGCATCATCGCCAGGGTCGACGGCCACGCCATGCTGCCATCCGACTACCTGCGCGTCGCGGTCGAGACGCTGGAGGAGACGGGCGCCGACAATGTCGGCGGCATCATGGCGGCCGAGGGCATCACGCCGTTCGAGCAGGCCGTCGCCTGCGCCATGACCTCCAAGATCGGCGTGGGCGCCGCCGCCTTCCACGTGGGCGGCACCGCAGGCCCCGCCGACACCGTCTACCTCGGCGTCTTCCGCCGCTCGGCGCTCGACCGGGTGGGCGGCTACGACGAGCACTTCCAGCGCGCCCAGGACTGGGAGATGAACCACCGCATCCGCCAGAGCGGCGGCCTGGTCTGGTTCCAGCCGCGCATGCGGGTCTCCTACCGGCCCCGGCCCAACGTCAAGGCGCTGGCCAAGCAGTACTTCCACTACGGCCGGTGGCGGCGGGTGGTCTCGCGCACCCACGAGGGCACGATCAACCTGCGCTACCTCGCGCCGCCCGCCGCGGTGCTGGCCATGCTGCTGGGTCTGATCGTCTCGCCGTTCTTCCTCTGGTCGCTCATCGTTCCGGGGGGCTACGTGGTCGCCATAGCGGCGGGCTCGGCGTTGACCGGCGGCGGGCTGTCGGCGGGAGCGCGGCTGCGGCTGCCCATCGTGTACGCGACCATGCACTGCTCGTGGGGCTGGGGCTTCCTCACGAGCCCGAAGAAGCTGGCCAGGCCCCCGGGCTCATGACACGGGCTCATGACTGCGCGAACACGCGCTCCACGGCGGCGTCGAAGCGGGCCAGGGCGTCCGGATACTCCGGCCCGAGCAGATAGCTCCTCAGTTTGACCCTGGCCCGGGCCAGCGTGTCCTCCCCGTCGAGGAAGTCCGCGAGCCCGGCCAGGTCCGTCTCGAGCAGCACACCCGCCTCGGTGCTCGGGTAACGCTCGTGAAAGGCCTGCTCGGGCAGGCCCGCGACGTTCGTCACCGCGTACGGCTTCTCGCTGGCCAGGAAGTCGGCCACGACGCTGGAGATGTCGGTGATCATCAGGTCGCACTGGTTGAAGCAGTCGTACAGGTGCGGCTCGGGTCCCGTGACGATGAGATGCTCGATCCGCGGTGTCTCCCCGGACGCCTGCGACGGGTGCCTGGCCTTCGACTTCGCCAGCTCCGACGCCTCGATCATGGCCACGATCTTCTTGTGCGCGCGGGTCGCGCTCCTGTCGCGGTGGCCGGTCAGCGGGTGCGGCTTGTAGATCACGCGCAGCCGCGGCCGGTGGTCGAGCAGCGCCCGCACGATGCGCGGGCCCATGGTGATCAGCGACGTGTGGAACAGGTCGTCGTTCCAGCCCTCCCAGGTGGGGGCGTACAGGACGGTGCGGTACGGCAGCCCCGGTCCCCGCGTCGAGATGCCCTCAAGCTGTGGCCGGCCGACCTCGTGGACGTTCTCGTCCCTGACGCCCACCCTGGCCCGGCGGTAGCGGTCGCGGCCCGCGGGCCCGGCCACCCACACCTCGTCGTACACCCGGGAGAACGGGTTGAACGAGGCCTCCTTGTCGCTGTCGCCGTGGTTGAGGAACGCGCTGCGAAGGTTCGGGATGCGCAGCATGTGGACGTTCCTGCCGACGTTGGAGACGTACAGGCAGAGCTTGGCGCTGGACAGGGCGCGGAAGCTCATCAGGTCGGCCGACGACGGGATGCACAGGATCGGCAGCGTGGTGGAGTCGAGGTGGCTGGCCATGCCGCGCTCGCGCAGCACGACGATGGCGCGCCGGCTGATGCGCTCGAGCGTGGGCAGCCACATCCTGGCCTGGTAGGCGGCCGCGGTGGCGCCGGAGAAGTACAGGATGACCTCGGGGCGGTACCTCTCGACCTGCTCGCCGACGACCGCCAGGACGCTGGCCTTGTCGGTGAGCGGGGTGGCGCGCCGCACGTACGGGATGAGCGCGAGCGCCCCCGCGGCGCCCAGTACGAGCGCCAGGGCGGCCCCGATCGCGGCGGGCGCGGCGCCGGCGGCGGCGCCGAGCACCGGGAGGGCGTCCAGGTAGAGGAAGTGGACGCTGCGGCTGTCGCGCAGGAACGGGGGCGGCATCTTCGGGATGCGCAGCGCCGAGACGTCGAGGTTGCGGGTGGTCACCGGCATCCTGCTGAGCGTCCCCTTGAGCCGCAGGGCCAGCCCGGTGTGCCCGGCGCGCACCACGTGAATCACGAACATCCCGGCCGCCAGCGCCACGAACCACGGCGAGTCCACTCCCGCGGTCCGCGCCACCAGCAGCAGCGCCATGGTCTCCCTGACCACGAAGCGCAGCGTGACGCCCAGGTGCACCCTGCCGAGCAGCTCGGGCAGGGGCCTGGTGGCGCGCGGGGCAACGTACTCCAGGACATAGGAGAGCACGGCGACCGCTCCGAACACCGCCGGCGCCGGCCAGAGGGCCGACACCAGCAGTACGGGGTAGCTGGCGAGCAGGGTCGCGATCGCGATGAGTCTCCTCATGTGATCGCACGGTAACAATCCGCGGGTCAAGCGCCGTCCACGCGAACGTCTGCGACGTATCAGGGCAAGTCGGAGATTGACGGAGTTGAGGCGAGCTGGAAGAGCAGCTCGGCGATCCGCAGGTCGGCGGGATGGGTGACCTTGATGTTGTGCTCGCTGCCTGGCACGAGGTGGATCGGCACGTCGGGCAGGTAACGCAGCACCACGCCGCAGTCGTCGGTGGCAGGGCGGGCGGCGAAGCCGGGGTCGGCGAGCGCCCGCTCGTACGCCTCGCGGATCACCGAGAGCCGGAAGCACTGCGGCGTCTGGCTGCGCCGCAGCACCGACCTGTCCAGCACCTCGCCGATCACCTCGCCCCCGGGCCCCGGAACGGCGACCAGGACGGTGTCGGAACTGGGGATGGCCACGTTGACGGCCCGATGCGTCTCCAGTGCCTTGACGCACTCGGTGATGATCCGGGGCTCCAGGAGGGGGCGTACGGCGTCGTGCAGCAGCACGTTGCACTCCTCGGTGCCCAGCGCCTGGAGAGCCAGCCACGTGCTCTCGGTACGGCTCGCGCCCCCGTCCACGACCTTGCTGACCTTGTCGTATCCGCCCTTGGTCACGATCTCGCGTATCCGGTCGGCGTAGCCGGGCGTCATCAGCACCACGATCTCGTCGATCTCCGGCGCGTCCTGGAACACCGCCAGCGAGTGCTCGATGATCGTCTTTCCCGCGACCTCGATGAGCTGCTTGGGCTTGCCCAGCCCGATCCGCTGCCCCACGCCGCCCGCGAGCAGCACCCCGACCGACCGCAACCGTGAATCCATATCGGCAGCGTAAGCCAGGCCGGCCGGGCAAGGCCCAGCGCGGGCCGCCCGGTTTGCTATCGTGATCTTGGATCTGTGCGGACGCGCCAAGGAGATCGCATGACCGAAAGCAGCCCGAACATCCCGCTCGGTGTACCCACGGCCGCGCGCATGTACGACGAGGCGCTGGGCGGCAAGGATCACTTCGAGGTCGACAGGGCGGCCAACGCGAAGCTGTACAGCATGATCGGCGAACACCGGGTGCGCTCCACCGCCCTGGAGAATCGCCGGTTTCTCGGACGCGCGGTGCGGTACCTGTCGAGAGAGTGCGGCATCCGCCAGTTCCTCGATGTCGGCTCGGGGCTGCCGACCGCCCGTAACACCCACCAGATCGCCAGGGAGGCCGACCCCCATTCGCGGGTCGTCTACGTCGACATCGATCCGATCGTCGCCGTGCACGGCAGGGCGTTGCTGGCCGACGACTCCACCAGGATCGTCACCGCGGACATGCGCCGGCCCGAGACCATCCTGGACAATGCCGAGGTCAACGGGTTCCTCGACTTCAGCCGGCCGATGGCGGTGCTGTTCGTCGCGGTGTTCCACTTCGTCACCCCCGCCGAGGACCCCGCCCGGATCGTGGCGGCCTTCCGCGAACGGCAGGCCCCGGGGTCGTACGTGGCGATCTCCCACCTGACCACCGACGGGATGTCGGAGAAGGAGCAGGAGGGGTGGTATGCCGGGTTCGCCGGTGCGACGGTCCCTCTCGTGCTCAGGAACGAGAAGGAAATCCACCGCATATTCGACGGCTACGAGCTCGTTGAACCCGGTCTGGTGCGCCCGTGCGACTGGCGCCCGGAGGATGACGGCTCGCCCCGCACCACCTCACTGTTCGGCGGCGTCGGCCGAGTCGTGCGGCCCTTCTGAGGCTCCAGTCCCCGAAGGCCGCGCCGGCGGTCACTTAACACCCGGAAAGCCTTGACCCCGGACAAGCGCACGCCCGTCGAGGTCACGTCTTCCCGTCGGGCGCCACTTTTACCGGCAGAGTAACGGTCTCGTTCCGTGATATCGCCTTGACCGGTCGCTACGCTGTGGCTACGCACCCCCAAGCCACGCGGCTCCCGTGCGACCGGGAGGAGACCTGCGCTTTGCCCGACTCATTGACCCGCGAGACCACGGCCACATCGGTCGTCCTGCTCGCCACGACCCCGGCATGCAAGCTCTCCTGTGCCGACGGCACACTGCTCGACCGCGTCACGGACCAGCTCGCCACGCTGCCCGTCCGCGAGATCCAGGTGGTGAGCCCAGGTGGCGGCCTCGGCGCCGACCTCCGGGGCATCGCGAAGATCGCCCGCATCTCCGCGGGCGTCGTGGCCGTTCTCCCCGCCGACCTGGTGGCGCACACCGAGGCGCTGGCGCTGCTGCTCGACCACCCCGCCGGCGACACCGCGGCCCTGGTCTCCTACGACGCGACCGCGGCGCCCATGCGGCCGCCCGTACGCGTGGAAGGCCACAAGATCGTCGCCGCGGGCAGCTCGTTCCACGTCGTCCCCGAGGCGAACGCCACGTTCAGGGGCGTGCTGCAGGCGGGCGAGGCCGACCTGGCCTCGCTGGCCGACATCGCGGAGGAGCTGGCCGAGCTGGCCGACACGGGCAAGCTGGGGCCGGTCACCCCCGTCGAGGCGGTCGACCTGCTGCTGGTCGGGCTGGTCAGGTCCGGCGTGGAGGTGCGGGCGGCCGGGCTCGGGGCGCTGCACGCCGACCGGGTGGCCGGCCAGAACGCCGCCGACACCGCCGTCACCAGGCTGGCCGAGGTGGACGAGGCCAGGGTCAGGCTCGACCTCTCGATCAAGGAGGACGACGGCTTCTTCGCCACCTTCCTCGTCTCCACCTGGACGCGCCACCTGATCAGGCCCGCCGTCCTGCTCAAGGTCGCCCCCAACACCGTCACCGGCGCCTCGATCGGCCTCGCCGGGCTGGCCGCCGTCTGGTTCTCGGCGGGCACGCAGGGCGGCCGGCTGGTGGGCGCGCTGCTGCTCTACCTGTCGTTCGCGCTCGACTGCCTCGACGGGCAGCTCGCCCGCTACACACGCACGTTCTCGCCGTTCGGCGCCTGGGCCGACGGCATGGCCGACAGGCTGAAGGAATACGCCGTCTACGTCGGCCTGGCCTTCGGCTTCGGCGGCGACGAAATCTGGCACCTCGCCGTGGCCGCCATGATCCTCCAGGTCGTCCGGCACTCCGTCGACCTCGCGTACGCGGGGGCCGTCGCCGACGTGGCCCGCGTCGGCGGGCTGTGGGGGCGCCCCGCGCGCTCCCTG
>NZ_JBFAMX010000196.1:0-17286 GCF_040659615.1 Nonomuraea sp. NPDC049784 | reverse complement strand
CCGGGTGACGAGCTGGAGGGCCACCAGCGCGACCGCGCCCCAGAAGCGGGCCGCCGGGTGGGCCCGCGGGTCCATGCGCGCCCTGGCCAGCGCCGCAACCGCCTCGCCCACCGGGATGAGCCTGGCCGCGACCCGCCGGGTGCCCTCGTGCGGCTCGGCCATCGTCACCGCGGACGGCCCCTCCGGGTCGAGGAAGACCATATGCCCGGACCTGGGCGGGTCGCCGGGTTGGAAAACTGCCGAGTGCCGTACCAGATCCGTCATCGAGGTCACGGCCGTACAGAGTACGGTACGGCGGGGTGCGGTTTCCCACACCCTCCGATCAGAAGCCCGCCTCATTCCCGGCATATCCGATCATCCCTAGCCTTGACCCCATGACTGATTGGCTGGTTGGACTGATGGAGAGCCTCGGAGCGCCCGGGGCGGGGATCGCTATTGCGCTGGAGAACCTGTTCCCGCCCCTGCCCAGCGAGGTGATCCTGCCCCTGTCGGGCTTCACCGCAGGCAGGGGCGAGATGGACCTGCTGGACGTGCTGGTGTGCACGACGCTGGGCTCGGTCATCGGGGCGCTGGCGCTGTACTGGGTGGGGGCGCTGCTCGGCCGCGAGCGCACGCTGGCCATCGCCGCCAAGCTCCCCCTGGTCAAGCCCTCCGACATTGAGAAGACCGAGGCGTGGTTCCGCAAGCACGGACGCAAGACGGTGTTCTTCGGCCGGATGATCCCCATCTTCCGGAGCCTGATCTCGATCCCGGCGGGCGTGGAGCGGATGCCGCTGGTGACGTTCACGCTGCTGACGACCGCAGGCAGTCTCATCTGGAACACGATCTTCGTGATGGCCGGCTACGTGCTGGGCGACAACTGGTCGCTGGTGGAGACCTACGTGGGCGTCGGCACGAACGTGGTGATCGCGCTGGTGGCGCTGGCGATCGTGGTGTTCGTCGGCGTGCGGCTGGCCGAGCGGCGCAGGGGCAGGCATGCGACTCGCCGTTGAGGGCCTGCGGCTGCTGGGCGCGGTGGCCCTGGGCGCCGTCACCGCGCCGGCCGAGCTGGTGTTCCTGCTGCTGGCGCTGCCGTTCCTGAGCCACCCGAACGTCGGCGCGGCGGCCCGGCGGCTGGCCCGCCTCGAAGCCCGCCGCCTGCGCCTGGACCCCGGCGCCCTGCAGGAGGGCAGGCCGGTGCCCTACCTGGCCGCCCGCGTCCCGGTGGGCGTCCTGGGCGGGCTGGTGATCACATTGCTCGTGTACGGGGTCGGCGCGGCGGTCCTCATCCTCGCGGCGTGGGGGCGCGGCGAGGCGTTCGACGGGATGCGGCCGTCGATCCCGCTGGTCGCCTACATGGTGGTGGCCGGGGTCGTACTGCTGTTCCTCGACCTGTCGGGCGTGGTCGGGGTGCACGCGCTGGAGCGGCGGCTGGCGCTGCGGATGCTGGGCCCCGACCCGACGCGGGCGCTGGAGCGCAGGATCGCCGAGCTGGCCGAGAGCCGGGCCGGGATCGTGGCCGCCGTCGACTCCGAGCGCCGCCGCATCGAGCGCGACCTGCACGACGGGCTGCAGCAGCGCCTGGTCGCGCTGTCGATGCTGATCGGCCGCGCCGGGCGGGGCCGTCCCGAACTGCTGGGGCAGGCACACCAGGAGGCCCAGCAGGCGCTGGCCGAGCTGCGTGAGGTGGCCTGGCGGGTCTATCCGAGCAGCCTGGACTCCCTGGGCCTGGGGGAGGCCCTGGCGGGGGTGGCCGAACGTTCGAGCGTTCCGGTGCGGGTAGCCTGCGACCTGCGGCGTCGGCCGCCCATGGCGGTGGAGACGGCGGCGTACTTCGTGGTGTGCGAGGCCGTCACCAACGCCGCCAAGCACGCCGGCGCCACGCTCATCACGGTCGAGGTGCACGAGGAGGACGCCGCGGTGATCGTACGGGTGCGAGACGACGGCGCGGGCGGCGCGCAGGCGATGGGCGGCGGCCTGTCCGGGCTGGCCAGGCGGGTGGCGGCGCTGGACGGCACGTTCGAGCTGAGCAGCCCGGCGGGCGGGCCGACGACGATCACGGCGGTGCTGCCGTGCGGGTGATCCTGGCCGAGGACTCCACGCTGCTGCGGGAGGGCCTGGTACGGCTGCTGCTGGAGGAGGGCCACGAGGTGCCGGCCGCGGTCAGCGACGGGGACGCGCTGGTGGCGGCGGTCGCCGAGCACCGGCCGGACGTCGTGGTGGTGGACGTACGCATGCCGCCGACCCACACCGACGAGGGCCTGCGGGCGGCGCTGGAGATCAGACGGCGCTGGAGCGAGGTCAAGGTGCTGGTCCTGTCGCAGTACGTGGAGAAGCGGTATGCCACGGAGCTGATGAGCGCGGACGTCGAGGGCGTCGGCTACCTGCTCAAGGACCGGGTGGCGCAGGTGGGCGACTTCCTGGACGCGCTGGAGCGGGTGGGCGCGGGCGGGGCGGCGTTCGATCCGGAGGTGGTGCGCCAGTTGCTGGCCCGCACCACGCAGGTGGATCCCCTGGCGCGGCTGACGGCGCGGGAGAGGGAGGTGCTGGAGCTGATGGCGCAGGGGCTGACCAACGCCTCGATCGCCCAGGCGCTGCACGTGTCGCAGAGCGCGGTGGAAAAGCACGTGAACTCCCTGTTCGACAAGCTGCGGCTGTCGCACACGACCGGCTACAGCCGCCGGGTGCTGGCCGTGCTGCACTTTCTGGAGTCGTGAGGCGTCTTTGACAATTTTATTTGTCGGTGGAATGGTGGAGCCATCCCACCGAACAAGGAGCTGAACACGTCATGTCGAAGACCGTCGCGGCCAAGCTGCTCATCAAGCCGGAGTCCAAGGTGTGGATCTCCGACGCCGCCCACCTGCCGCTGGTCGGGGCGTTGCCCGAGGGCGCGCGCCACGTCGAGGACCTCAAGGAGGCCGATGTGGCGCTCATCTTCGCCGCCGACTCCGCCGCGGCCCGGCAGATCCTGGACCGGCACCGCGACCAGGTCACCGAGCCGCCGATCGTGTGGGTCGCCTACCCGAAGGGGAACAAGGCGGACATCAACCGGGACACACTGTGGCCGATCGTGGGCGAGTACGGGCTGCGTCCCAACGGGCAGGTGGCGGTGGACGAGGTGTGGTCGGCGCTGCGTTTCCGCGCGCTCAAGGAGGGCGAGGCCCCCTTCACCGGCGGCCGGTGAGCCCCGCATCACCCGATGGGCTCCCGGAGCCCTGAGCCCTCTACCAGCGATTCCAGTGGACGACCTCGGCGACCGGGACCCGACGGCCGGGTTTGAACCGCGCGCCGATCGTCCACGCGACGGGGATCAGCGCGCATTGCACGGTCGTCGCGGCGACCACCGCCAGCCGATGCTCACCCCCGCTGGTGGTGCGTGAGCAGGCGGGTCAAGGTCTGCCCGTCCTCGTCCGGAAGCGGTCCGAGTAGGTCGTCCTGCACCTTGTCAAGTGCGCGGTCCATGCGACGCAGTTGCCGATCGCCCGCCGTGGTGAGGGTCACGATGTTGCGCCTTCGGTCATCCGGGTCCGGCGTGCGCTCGACGAGACCCTGCTCGGCCAGTTCGTTGATCGCCGCCACGAGGTCGCTGCGGTCCATGTTGCACCGGCGGCCAAGCTCGGCCTGGCCGGCCACCCCGAACTCGTCCAGCGCGGCCAGGATGCGGTAGTGGTATCCACGCGCACCCACCTCGCCGAAGCCGTCGGACGCCAATCGGTGGGCGTGCACTGCCAGCTGGGTGAGCAGCCAACTTGGCTTCGCGGTCAGGCGTGCAGGGGTCTGTTCCACGGTAGCCACCATGCATCGTTGGCGTAGCCAACGAATCTGTGTATTATTGGCGTCGCCAATGTTGGAGAAGCCAACGAAAGGGATGTCATGTCCACAGATACTCTGATCGCCGACCGTATTGAGATCGCCGACCTGTTCACCCGCTTCGCGAGCCTGCTCGACGAGAAGCGGTGGGAGGATGCAGACACCGTCTTCACCGACGATGTGGCGGTGCACTCGCCGCGCGGGGGCGAACTCCGCGGCATCGACAAGGTCGTCGGCTTCATGCGACAGGGGGAGGTCGAGGGGCAGTACGCCCAGCACACGACCACTGACCTGCTGGTGGACGTCGACGGCGACCAGGCGGCCGCCTCGGCGAACTCGATCGTGTACTACTACCGCGATGGCCAGGCGCCCCACTTCACAGGCGGCCTGCGACAGTACTCCACCGTTGTACGGACGCCGGCGGGCTGGCGGATCCGCGAGGTGCGGATCACGCCCGCCTGGACACGCGAGAACTGATCTCTTTCCGGGAAGCTGTGGACACCCACGGGAGTAGGGGTGCGGACCACCGGCAAGCATGTCGTCTGGGTAGCGGTCAGATGGGCGCTCGGGGGCGGAATCGGTCGATTCCGCCCCCGCAGCGGATGGGCGCCGGAATCCCTCGACGCGTACCTGTCCGCCGGTGCGCGAGCGTCCGCGACGCCGACACCACAGCGATCGCCGGCGCCAGCAGGGGTGACGTGCATCAAATCGTTGGGTTGCCCCCCCTTTGCCGGGCTCTTCGTTTGTGAGGTGCAACAGCCAGCACGGCAAGGAGATCACCATGGACGCCCGTTTCGACTACGCCGGCAATCCGGTCGCGGCAAAGGTCGTGAAGCACATCGTCTCGGCGAGCAAGGTCGTGTCGGACTCGCCCCTGCCGGCCACGACGCGGGAACTGGTGCAGCTCCGCGTCGGGCAGATCGTCGGCAGCACGTACCACACCGTCCAACAAACCCGTAACCTCCGCGAGGCCGGAGAAACGGAGGAGCGCATCACCGCCGTGGCGTCATGGCAGGACGCCCCCTACTTCACCGACGCCGAACGGGTCGCACTGGAGCTTCCGCTCGTGGATGCCGTCCTCACCCCGAACCCGTTCGGGGAGCGCGTCTCCGACGAGTTGTTCGCCAAGGAATCCGCCCACTACGACGACAAGGCGCTCCTGACGCTCGCCATGGCGATGGGCCAGAGCTGCTTCTTCATCCCCGTCACTCTCATCGGCAAGCCGATGCCCGGAAAGGCCCATTGGAAGAAGTAACGGGTGCCAAACTGGCGACCTCGCGTAATCGGGTGTCGCCTATTCGATGCTTCTGAGGTCGATGGCTGTCACTCATCGTCATCGCTGTCTGGGGCATAGCGGCTCCAGGGAGTCCCCGCTTCAGTGGCGACGCGGCTGGTTTGCTCGTCGCTGTAGCCGAGCATCCGAGCGATCACCGGTGCTGGCGCCTGGAGGACGAGTTGGCGAAGCGCGGAGGTCCTGCCGCTGAGTATTGGGATCTGGTGATCGCGAAGGCGTCGTTCGATGGCGTCGGGCGTCATGGGCTGTCCGCCGCGGCGGCCGGGGAAGAGCCAGCGGGAGTTCTGGTTGGTGGCGGTGGTCAGATTGAGACGCTGGTCGACGTGGCGAAGTAGCAACTCGGCGAACGGCTCTGGCAGTGGGATCGGTGGATCGCCGAGGCAAAGGCTGACCTGGCCGTTGTAACGGCGGACGTCGTCAATGGTCAGCCGCAAGATCCGGGTCAGTGGTTGGGAGTAAAGCAGCACCAGGGTGGCCGCGACCCGGGTGAGCAGGGGGATCTTCTCGTCGGTGAGGAGGCCGCGGAGCACGGCCAGGCGCTGGTGCTGACTGATGGGTGCGGGGTTGGTGGTGGGCTGGTGCGGGAGGGCATCCGGGGCAGGAGCTTGGCGCGCATGGCCCATCGCAGGAAGGCATGCGTGCGCCGGCGGGCGATGTAGGCACCGGCATACCAGGCGTCGATGTCGGCCTGGCCGCAGTTCGGTAGCTCATGATCGCGCTGGCTCAGCCAGCTCAGGAACGCGATGGCCTGCCTGACCTCGATCCGGGCCGAGTCGGTTTGCTTGTCGGTGACCGGCCCGCGTTCGGCGAAGCGCCGGAGTCGATGCAGCACGTGCCAGGTGGCGAACCTGGTGATGACCTGACGGTGGTCAGGATCGCTGACCGCGGTGAGGGTGTCGCGAAGCCATCGCTGGAACAGTATGAGGTGCCGGTCGGCGCGGGGCAGAACGCCGTGCAGCATCAGCAGGTCCCGCAGGTAGGCGACCGAGCGCCAGGGCGACATCTCATCCAGCGTCTCGTGGGTGATGGGCGTTGCCGGGTCGGCCAGTGTCCGGAGCATCTGGTGAACGTGTGGGCGGTGGATCCACTGGATGCCCGCTCTGGGGTTGGTCATCGTGCGAAAGCCCTCGAAGAAGGGCAGCAGTTCGGGTCGGATGGCGCCGTCTCCGTTGTCCAGGACGCCCCGCAGGTCGGCGGCCAGGGCGCACGGGCCGCAGAGCCCGCGCCGGTATCTCCATCCTTCCGTCCCGCAGTTGTCGCAGGCCAGTGGCGGTATGTTCATGCCTCGGGACGGAGGCGGGCGCGGGTGGGTCGCCTGGCGTTGAGGTTCACGGGGCCGTCGCCGGTGGCGGTCTTGCGGACGACAGCGTTCTCGGCCTTGGTGGCGATGAAATCGGTCGGGGTGCAGGTGAAGATGTCGCAGAGCGCGGCGAGCACGGGCAGAGAGAGCCGTTCCGGGACGCCGGTGGCCAGCCGGTGCACCTGCGACACCGATAGGTCGATGCCCCGCTCGGCCAGCAGCGGGACCAGGTCGCTGATGATGAACATGCCGTGGGTGGCCATGACTTCGCGCAGCCGCCATTGGTAGCTGACCTGGCGTTTCATCGGGATCTCCTAGCGGGTTCAAGCGCGGCGGCCAGCGTCTCGTCCAGGGCCCGGCGCAGGGTGCGGGTGCGGAAGTCGGAGGAGACGCAGGTGTAGAGGGATGTGGTGCTGGCGTGCTCGTGGCCGCATTGGAACTGGACGAATAGTGGGTCGCGGCCGGCCTCGATGAGGTGGGTGACGTAGGAGCGTCTCAGCCCGTGGAAGTCGAGGCCGGGATCGAGGCCGAGCGCGTCGCGGTAGGCGGCGAAGCGGGAGTTCATGCGCTGCAGTCCGATCCTGGTGCCGCGTTCGGATGGCCAGAGCGCCGAACTGCCGGGCGTGGCCAGCTGCGGCCGGAACTCGGTGATCCACTCGTCCAGGACCTCCGCGGTCCAGGGCCAGACGGTGGCGACGCTGCGCCGTTTGGGCGGCGAGCCCTTCTTGGCCTTGCCGTAGCGGATGTGGACCAGGCCATAGCCGCCGAACTCGGGCGCGTGCGGGTTGCGGCCGAAGTCGACGATGTCCAGCATGCGGGTCTCGTTGCGCCGCAGGCCGTAGCTGTAGGCGACCTTGAACAAGGTGGCATCCCGGAAGGCCGGCAGCCAGCCCTTGCGACCGCGATCGCGCGCCTTGGTCACCTGCTCATCGGCGTAGTCGAAGAAGTCCTGCAGCTCATCGAGGGTGAAGGCCCGTTTCTCGGGCCGGGATTCGGATTCTTGGACATGGGCCGCGGAGTTGCCCTCGTGCACGATCTGGATCGGATGTGTGCCGAAGCGCTCCTCGCAGATCGCCGCCCAGCCGTAGGCGGGATCGACGACGTACTGGCAGAAGGAACGCAACGCGTCCTGGTAGGAGCGCAGCGTCGAGTGCGCGCAGCCGTGCACCGAGCGCAGGTCACCGAATCACTCATCGGCATGCTGGGCGGCCCACCACCAAGGGAAGACCTCGGCATGCCGGAGAAAGGAGCGAAGGCGGCCGATTCGCTTGTCGATCGTCGAGAGCGCGAGATTCCTGGCCAGCTGCTGATTACGCCAGCCGTCCACCATCGCCTCGAACACCTGCTCCTGGGGATGCAGCAACGCCACCCCATCGACCAACTGCAGCCGAGCGGTCCCCGGCAGCCGGTCGTTTGTGTTCGACACATCACTCTCCGTTGTTCGCGTTGGATGCGAAATATTTGCATCCAACGCGAACGCCTGTCTAGCGCTCCAGGTCAGCGCATCGATCCCTACCGCCTCACCTGTCCCGAACGACGCTCCGACGGATAGAGTGCAGTCGGCCGAAAGTGCGCACGCAGCAGCTCCTCCATCCAGTTCGAGCCGCTGGGCACGAGGTGTCGCAAGTTCGCATCTGATGCGATATGCGGCGGTTCCGAGATAAAGGTAAAACCGGCCATGAGTCGATCTTGAGAATGTCAGGGCATACCTACTGCGGATCCGGGGTTGGGTCACTCGATACCGGCGCCGACCTCCGGTGACGGATGGTGCGTAATCTCGGAAAAGGCATGGAGGTACAGCTCGACCTGGGGGAGGAGGCGGCCTGAGACGGGCCTGCCGCCACGGGGCGGCTGGTCCCGGTGTCAGGCGCTGTGCCCGGCGGGCCAGCCGTCGAGGCTGAAGGTGTGACCGTGGCGGTTGGCGTCGATGCCGGTGCGGATGTAGGTGACGACGTCGTCGGGCGGGTCGTTGAGGTCGAACCAATCGAGCTTGTCGCACTTGCCGGGCTCGGCGTTGACAGGCTCTCCCGTCCAGCGGGTGGCGGCGAAGAAGGCGGGCCTGGCCGTCGGGGGTCAGCGTGGTGGCACAGGTGCGCGAAGGCCAGGTTGTCGTCACAAACAATGATGATCACGCGGTGGCCGTCCCGTCCCCGTCCCCAGCGTGTGCGGGCGCAGGCCGGGGCGGCAACCGGTTAGGTGCCGCGCCGGAATCCGGTTGCCGCGGTGATGGCTCCGAGACCGGCGAGGACACCGATAGCGGCGAATGCGGTGTGGAAGCCGTCGAGGCCGGTTCCAGCTACGAGGACTGTTGATACCGCGGCGACGCCTGCCGCGCCGCCGATCTCGCGCATTGTCTCGAGCAAGCCCGATGCGAGTCCTGATTCCGATTCGGTGACACCCGACAGCGCGCCGATCTGGAGCGAGGGCCCGCAGACCCCGAAGCCGAGTCCGGCGACCAGGAACGCCGGAAGCAGGTCGGTGAGGTAGATGGCGTCGGCGGGGACCCGAGTAAGCCACACCACTCCGACGGTCACCAGCGTCAGGCCGGTTACCAGGAGGCGCCGGACGCCCACGGCGGCTGCGAGGTGGCCGACGGCCCACGCGACCCCGAACCCGGTCGTTGTCGTGGCCAGCCACGCCAGACCTGTTTGCGCTGCTGAGTAGCCGAGTTTCTGCTGCATCAGCAGCGATCCGAGGAAGATGAACGAGAAGAACGCGCCGAATGCGAGCAGCGCGGTGAGGTTCGCCGCGACGAGCGTGCGGTTCCTCAACGCCCTGGCCGGCACGAGCGGGGCTGGTGAACGCTTCTCCGACCACACGAACACGGCCATCAGCACGCCGGCCGCGATGAACCACGCCAGTGTGCCGGCGGAGGTCCATCCGTGGGTGGAGGCATGGTGGAGTGCGTAGACGAATGTCAGCAGTCCGCCGGTCACCGTGCTGGCCGCTGCGACGTCGAGCCGCCCGGAACGGCCACGGGGCTCATCGGCCGCAAGGCAGGTGATGGCGAGTGCGATGAGCGCGAGGCCGGCGGGAACGTTGATGAAGAACGCCCACCGCCAGCCCGGGCCGGCGGCAGTGAGACCGCTTGCGACAACGCCCACCGTTCCGGCTACTCCGCCGACGGCTCCGACGATGCCGAGAGCCCGATTGCGTTCCCGCCCTTCACGGAAGGTGATAGCCAGCAGCGACAAGACTGCCGGCGCGATGAGTGCGCCGCCCAACCCCTGGAGCCCACGGGCCGCGATCAGCACGCCGCTGTGCTGTGCCACGCCCGCCACCAGCGACGCGGCGGTGAACAAGCCAAGGCCGGCAAGCAAGATGCCGCGTCGTCCCAGCCGGTCGGTCATCCGGCCACCGACGAGGAGGAATCCGCCGAGCAGGAGGCCGTAGGCGACGACAACCCACTGCAAACTGCCTTGGCTGATTCTGAGGTCTCGCTGGATCGAGGGCAGGGCCACGTTCACGATGGCGATGTCGAGGCCCACCATCGCCATGGCGGCGCACGCCAGTACCAGCACGAGCCCTTGGCGAGGGCCCGGCTTCTGCCGGCGCGTGGAGATCAGCGGACCAGCGGCGGTTTCCACGGGGCTTTGGGTGTCAGACATGGGTTCGGTGTCCTTTCAGCTCGCGGCGGTTCACCGGCGGTAGCTCGCAATGGGCTGGCCGGTGCCGGTGGTGAGCAGCTGCGGCAGGCTCTTGGTGATGAAGAAGGTCCAGCCACGCGAGCACGCTTCGAAGCAGGCGGATTCCGCCGCGGTGAGGCCTTCGTGCGTGAAATGCAGCGTCGTGCCCTGCGCGTCGGTGGTGATGTCGAAGCTGACGTTGGTGTCGGTCCACTCGTCACGGTCGTCGATGAAGGTGAGGTCGGAGTCCACGACGTGCCAGACCACCCGTCGGCCGGGCAGGAACTCGGTGATCTGGAACCGGGCGAAACGGATGCCCTTCTTGGCTCGGACGGTCTCACCTGCGTATTCGCTGTCGTCGGTGAAGACGAACTCGTCGTGCAGGGCGGAAGAATGGCCGATGAGGTTCTCGCTCCACCAGCCGCGGACGTTGGTAATGGCCTCGAAGACCTGCTCCGGCGTCCGGTCGACGGTCATGGTGGCGGTCAGGTACTCGGTGTCCGACATCGTCCTTGCCTCTCTGTTCGGTGGTTTCGCCCCACCGACGAAGGAGGCCGCCCGGGATCGACATCGACCGGGAAGAAACTTCGAAAAATTCGGCCGCGATGGCCTTTGTGCTGGTCAGAGCTCGGAAAGACGACCCGTCAGATAGCGACGTTCGGCGTCGGTCGGCGCCAGTCTCAGCGCCTCCTCGTAGGACGTCGCGGCCTCAGCGAGGCGGCCGTCCCGGCGGAGAAGATCGGCCCGTGTCGCGGGCAGCAGGTAGTAGCCATCGAGCTCGCCGGACTCGGTGAGATCGTCGACGAGGGCGAGTCCGGCGGGGATGCCGTCGGCCATCGCGATCGCCACGGCGCGGTTGAGGTCCACCACGGGAGACGGCGCCAATCGGCTCAGCTCGGTGTAGAGGGCGGCGATCTGCGGCCAGTCGGTAGCCGCGGCGTCGGGCGCTGTGGCGTGACAGGCGGCAATCGCGGCCTGCACCTGATACGGCCCGGAGCGCCGCACGGCCAACGCTTGGTCAAGCGTCGTAAGGCCTTCGGCGATCAGCGCGCGATCCCACTGGGATCGGTCCTGGTTCTCCAACGTGACCAGCACGCCGTCGTCGGTGCGATACGCGCGGCGGGCCTCGAGCAGCAACATCAACGCCAACAGGCCGCGCGCCTCAGGCTCGGTCGGCATCAGACGGACCAGCGTCCGGGCGAGGTGGATCCCCTCAGCGGCCAGTGCCCTGCGCCCGTCTTCTTCGTCGTAGCCCTCGTTGAAGATCAGGTACAGCACCGCGAGGACAGCTGTCAGCCGGTGCGGCAGGAGCTCCGCCGGTGGAACCCGGTACGGTATCCCGGCCTCGACGATCTTGCGCTTGGCGCGCACCAGGCGTTGCGCCATTGTCGGTTCGGCGGTCAGGAACGCCTTGGCGATCTCACCCGTGCTCAGCCCCGCCAGCGTCCGTAGCGTCAGGGCAACCCGGGCAGGGAACGGCAGCGCGGGATGGCAGCACGTGAAGATCAGCCGCAACCGCTCGTCCGGAATCTCCTCAGCCGACGGCTCGATCGGATCCCGCTCCAGCACAGCAAGCTGCCGCAACTTCGCCGCCCCCGTTGCGTCCCGCCGCAGCCGATCGGTCGCCCGGTGACGTGCCGTCGTCGTTAGCCACGCACCCGGACGAGCCGGAACGCCATTGCGCGCCCACGTCGCCAACGCGGCGGCGAACGCGTCCTGCGCGCAGTCCTCCGCCAGGTCCCAGTTCCCGGTCAGCCCGATCAGCGTGGCGACCACTTGGCCCCACTCGTCCCGATACGCCGCATCGACTGCGGCACGAACCGCCTCCGGCGCGGTCATTCCCAGACGGGGCGGACCTCGACACAACCCCGGCTCGCGTAGGGGTGCCGTGCCGCGATCGCGATCGCCTCGTCCAGGTCGAGGCATTCGATGATGTCAATACCGCCGATGAAGTCCTTCGTCTCCGCGAACGGGCCATCGGACACCAGCGTCTCCCCATCACGGACACGGACCGTCGTCGCATCCGCCACCGGACGCAGCCGCGCACCACCGAGAATGGCTCCCCGCCGATCCACCTCCGCCCCATACGCCTGATGCGCCGGGTCCGCAGCAATCTCCTCCATGGTCGGCGACACCTTCTCATCGTCACAGATCAGGAACACATACTTCATGAGGCCACTATGCCCGACCGGCCCGATCCGCTCTAACGCCACACCTCTGCCAACGATCGGCCGCCGCCCCACCGGGATCACGGTTGATCGTATCGACCCGCGCCGGGCTGATCCGAGTACTCGCGGTGAGACCACGGATGGAGACGGCCAGGGCGGTGCTGGCGGCGCACCCGTTCAGCGGGCGGCCGAGCGGACCACTCAGCTGAGTGAGCGGCGGCAGCATCACCGACCCGCCCTGGACGGTCAGATCGCCGATGCTGCGGCGGTCGCGGGCGGCAGAGTGCTGGTGATCCGACCGCTCGACCGCCTTGTCCCTACTTCCGAGATCAGCACAATCTCGGAAGTAGACTCCCAGGTGTGACTTCCGAGATTGCGCGCCCTGACCCCTCGCAGGAGTCCGGATCCGCTTCCGAGATTACGAAGCGCCGTCCAGGTGCCCGCCCCACCCAGCTGCCGCCCGCCTACGACGCGGTGCTCGGCGAGTACGCCACCGCGCTGGAGCGCGCGCCGCTGTCGGCCGAGACCCGGCGCACCTACCGCTCGCGCGTGCGCCTGTTCCTGTCCTGGCTGGCCGATCACGCCGCCACCTATGTCGCCGATCCCCTCGCCGATCGGCAGGCTCGGGACTGGGCTGTGCGCGACTATCGCATGTGGCTGCTGCGCGACGGCCCGGCCAGGCGCAGCCGCGTCTACGTCAACTCCTCCCTCACCGCGCTGGACGACTTCCACGTCCGCCGGGGTCTGGGCAAGGCCGACGTCGCCCGCGAAGACCTGCCCAAGAGCGCACCGCGCGCACTGGCCGAGCGCGCGCGCATCCGCTGGCTGCGCGCCGTGGAGGCGCATCTGTCGCCCCGCGGCCGGTGCATCGCGCTGATCCCGTACTACGCTGGCGCCCGCATCAGCGAGGTCGTCCGCCTCGACACGGGCGACGTCCAGATGTCGGCCCGCAAGGGCAAGCTGCGCCTGTACGGCAAGGGCGGCAAATTCCGCGAAGTCGACATCCACCCCAAGCTCCGCACCGAACTGCGGCTCTGGCTGGATGAACGCCCCAACTGGCCCCATGCCGACGACAACCGGGCCCTGTTCCTCAACGCCAAGGGCGGACGACTGAGCGCCCGGGCGGCCGGCGGCATCATCGCCGAGATCGCCCAGACGGCCGGGATGGAAGATCCCACCACCGCGCACGTCCTGCGCCACACGCTCGCCACCACGCTGGTCCGCGGCAAGACCGACCTGGTCGTGGTCGAGAGATCCTTGGCCACGCCCGCCTGGAGACCACCCGCCGGTACAGCTTGCCATCCGACCAAGACAAGGAAGACGCCCTCAAGCTGATCACGGTTGACCGCTGACCGGCCGCCTGCCTGCGGAAACGGGTGTCAAGATCGACTCATGACCGGTTTACCCGTATCTCGGCTGGACCCGGGGTCAGGCCCCGTAGCGCGCCCAGCAGCAGTCCTGCTGCGGCGCTGGCAAGCTCACGCCGCGGGTTCGGACGCGGATCGCCGACCCCCTGCTCCTGGCCGGCAGCGCCGTCGCGGTCGGCGGCGGATGCCCCGGAATAAGACCGCGCTGGGAAGTGTGCCATCATTAATCGTCACTTCGACGTTAAGGGGTACGCCATGCTGTTCGTCCTCGGCCAGAGTGTTCGCCCTGTCCCTCGGCCCGGTCGGACCTGGCCGAACTGTTCGCGGCGATGGGCGTGCTCGGCTTCGGCGTCGGCGGCTTCTCGGCCGCGATGCCCGGCGTCATCCTGGCCGTCACCCCCAAGAGCGAGACGTCGAGCGCCATGAGCTTCAACTACGTCGTCCGCAGCGTCGGGTACTCCCTGGGCAGCGCCATCGGCGGCCTGATCCTCGCCGCGGGCACCGGCCCCGGCCACCTCTTCCCCGACGACAGCGCCTACACCACCGCGGCGCTGGTCGGCATCGGCGCCATGGCGATCACGACGCTGACAAGCCTCGCTCTCGCCCGCCGACGCTCGTCCGAGACCAACCCGTAAGTCAGATGCACTCATCTCAACACTGGAGGTTCTATGCCCAAGGGCTACTGGGTCAGCGTCTACCGCACCATTTCAGACCCTGAGAAGCTGGCTGCTTACAACAAGCTGGCCGGTCCGGCCGTCAAGGCCGGGGGCGGTCGGACCTTCGTCCGTGGCGGCCGGGTCGTGGCGCGTGACGCCGGAATCGCCGAGCGCACCGTCCTGATCGAGTTCGACAGCTTCGAGCAGGCCGTCGCGGCGTACGAGAGTGCGGCCTATCAGGAGGCGCTGGTCGCCCTCTCCGACGGCGTCGAGCGCGACTTCCGCATCGTCGAAGGCATCGACTGACCGAGGTCCAGTCGGATCTTCACTGAAGATCCACCATCTTGGTTTTCGCTGCCACACCAGCACCCTCACCAGCGGAATCAAGATGGTAGATCTTCAGTATCTGAACGGCCACCGAGGGACAAGCGCTTGGCGACGTCCAGCCGTACCTCGCCGTAGGGCTGAACGTGCTGCCAGAACAGGGGGTCAGCCCACGCTGGTCGGCGGGCTTGAGCAGCTTGGCCCACTCCGGATCGGCGAGGACGTCTTGGAGCATCAGCGTGTTGATGTAGACCAGGGCCGCCTGCAGGATTCGCAGGCACAAGACGGTCATCTCCAGCTCTTCGCGCCGGTTGGTGGCGATGTCGCCGCCCTTGCCGTAGAAGATCACCGAGTTCGCTCCGTTGGAGGACTCCACCACGTTGAGCCCTTCCTGGATTTCCCGCTGCAGCTCGCGTAACCGCAGGTAGCGGGCGACGAAGATGGTCTTCTGTGCGCGGCCGACCTCCAGCATGGCCTGGTAGGTCGGGTGGGAGACGGACTCGGTGAAGCGGCGCAGGATCGCCTCCGTCGCCGCGGTGCCCTGCTTGATGGCCGTCGCGTATTTGATCATCTGGTCGTAGTTCTGTTCGATCAGGTCCCAGCGGATCGGCCGGGTCATCGCCGGTGTCAACCGCGCGTACAGATCGCTCTCCCCGCTCTCCACCCGATACAGCTTGACCTTGTTGATCTGCTTGATGCGCGGGAGCAGGTCGAAGCCCAGGAGCCTGGTCACTCCGAACCCGATTTCGGACTGGCCGTGCGAGTCGACGTAGTTGCCCTCGACCTTCATGGTGGTGCCGTGCCGTACGGCGCCTTCCACCATGGCGTGCACCTCGGAAGCGGAGGCGCGCAGGGTCTGGGAGTGCACGACCATGGATCCGCGTTCGACGTGCCAGTAGATGAGGATGCCGCGGCCGCCGTAGCGGGAGTGCCACTCGGTGAAGATGTTCTGATCGTAGGCTCTGACGTGCGTGGAGTCGGAGGCGACGGTGGTCGTCCCCTCACCCCACAGACTGATGTTCCGGGCGGCGAAGGTCGCATTCGCGATGGCGATCGCGATATCGGTGGCGATCTGCGGGGTCAGGTATCGGCGCCGCACGTAGCGGATGTCGTCTTCGCTATGCGCGTGGCCACCGGAGGCCACTGCCCGGATTCCGGTGTTGGTGCCGTAGCCGAAGATCGCCAGCATGAGGCGTTCGGCCAGGACCTCACGCTTGAGGGTGGAACTGCCGGCGACCGAGGTGACGGCGTTCAGGCAGCCCGTGCGCAGCACCGCCTCCTTCAGCATGTCGATCAGCGGAACCGAGCCCCACCGGCGACTCACCTCATTCTTGATCTTCCGCAGGTTGCGCGGTTCCTCGGCGGGTCCGATCTTTGTCAGCTTGATCGCTCCGGACTTACGGTCCTTGATCTCCACCCAGTCGAGCTTGGGCAGCGCGGTGTCGAGCGCCGCCAGCTCGGCGCGCATCTCCGCCTTCAACTCGGCGATGAAGTCCTTGGGGTCCAGCGGCTTGCGCAGCTCGGCATAGTTCTCGACCCGCCGCTCGGGGAAGTCCTTGGGCAGATCCTCTTCCGGGTCGCGGAAGGAGTGCGCGCCGACGACCCAGATCTCCTTGCACCGCAGGGCATCGCGGAGCGCCTGGAAGGTGACGATCTCGTACACCATCCGCACCACACGTCGACGCCCCCGCTTGTCGCTCTTGAAGACCAAGTCCTCCCACGCGCCGGAGGTGCCGCGGTGTTCGGGCACGACCTCACCGCGGGGGTAGTAGGTCGTGTTGCCCGCCTTGGCGTAGCGGCGGATGAGTTCCAGCGCCTTGATCACAGGCTGGTAGGCGGAGTTGGTGCTCTTGAACTCCAGCGTCTCCAGCAGCGCGATCAGGCCGCGCCGGTAGTGGTTGGTGTAGGAGGCGCGCAACGTGGTCTGCACCGTGATCCGGTAGGCGAGCCCCTTGGTCTTGAACTCGTGCACCAGGTCCCTCAGCGTCTGCTCGCCGCCGGTCACAGCCGGGAAAATGACCGCACGGACCGCCTCATCTGGGTGTCCCAGAGCGGCGTCGGCCACCTTGAACAGGATGTTCTCCTTGCCATGCTGATCAGGAAGGGCATCCAGCGGTCGGCGTCCTTGCCGAGGAACGGGCGGGCGATCTGGTCGCGGACGAACAGGTAGGCGAGTTCGCCTGCGTTCTGCAGCCCCTTGGGCACGAGCTTGGGGCGGGCGAAGGCCGCCCAGGCCAGAGCGCATACGGTCAGCACGCCCACCGCGGCGAGCAGCACCGGTTTGGTCAGCCACTCCGGTGCGCCCTCCCCTAAGGGCGCGAACACGAACAGGTCCGCCCCGGGCGCCTGGAAGTCGTCGCCGGCAAGAAGATGTGTCATGGTCGTGGTCCTCGGTGTTGCGGCCGCCTGGTTCGCGGCAGGTGGTCAAGCGGTCCAGACGGCGGCGACCTGGTCGGCGACGTTCAGGGATCGGGCCGCCTCGGCCGTCTGGGGAGCGCGGGCAGGGTCCAGCAAGCCGCCGCGGGCGGTGATCGCCCGCCAGGTTCTCGGGTCGGGGCTCATCAGCGCGACGCGGGCGCCGCCGCTCAACTCGTCGATCTGCTGCCGGACGGACGGCAGCACGCGGCCGCCGCGAGTGACGGGGGCGAGGACGACGATGCGGTCGTATCCCGCGGCCAGGTCGACATTGGCCGGGGAACGCATCCCGCCGTCGATGTACCGGCGTCCCTTGATGGTGACCGGCGGGCGCACGCCCGGCCCTG
>NZ_JBFAMX010000195.1:0-17290 GCF_040659615.1 Nonomuraea sp. NPDC049784 | reverse complement strand
GTGCTCTCCAGCGACGGCATGTCCATCGAGATGCGCGACACCGACGAGGACGTCTTCCGCGCCGCGGAAGAGCTCGGCATCGATCTGTCCCGGCGGCCCAACGAAGGGACGGTCAGCATCGACGAGGTCTGACCCGCTGTTCCACCCGTCTCGCCGTGAAGAACGCCGGGTCCGCAGGTCGAGGCGGCGTTCCCGGGCGCCGGTGACCGGTTGCCGGCCGTGCGGCTGGACGTCACCGACGTGGAGGTGGCCCAGGACGTCCTGTTCGGTGCGATCATCTTCCGCCTGATCAGCGGCCATGCTCCGCTCACCCCGTCCGAAGCCGATGTCATGGCGTAAGCCGCGCTCACCGGCCTCCTTGCGCGCTGAGTCGCGGGCTGACCCCTGCGGCGCCCCGCCCGTGACTTGCCATGGTCAACAGAAAGGGATATTCCTATAATTCCTATCTGGATAGTAATTATCTTGAGGAGGCCGCATGAGACCCGTGCGCCCGATCCGACTTTTAGTGGGGGCGGCGGTCCTGGCCACCGCCACGGTGGGAGCCGTCACAGCACCGGCCGGCGCCGACGACCAGCAGGACTCCCAATCGAAGACGGTGGCGATCGGCACCGGCGGTGCGGTGGCGACGATCGATCCGACCGCCAGCCAGGCCGGCATCGACGTCCTGCGCAAGGGCGGCAACGCGGTCGACGCCGCCGTCACCGTCGCGGCGGTACTGAGCGTCACCGAGCCGTGGGTCGAGAGCCTTGGCGGCGCGAGCTACCTGCTGTTCTATGACCGGCGGGAGCAGGAGGCCGGTGTGATCGGCGACCGGACGCCCGCGCCGAAGACGTTCGGGCCGGACGATCGCGTCGGGCTGGCCGGCTCCGGCGCGAGGTCGGTCGGCGTGCCGACCACCCTCGTCAGCTGGCAGAAGGCGCTCGACCGCTACGGCACGATCTCCCTTCGCGAGGCACTGCAGCCCGCGATCCGCATCGCCCGGGAAGGCTTCGTCGTCGACGCCAACTTCCAGCTGATCGCCAACTCGCGCAACTTCAAGGCGTTCACCTCCAGCCGGAAGCTGTTCCTGGACGACAACCTCCAGCCTCCGCAGATCGGATCGGTCTTCCGCAACCCCGACCTCGCCGCGACGTACGAGCTGATCGCCGAGAAGGGCGTCGACGCGTTCTACCGAGGCCCGATCGGCCAGGCGATCGTCGACACGGTGCAGCACCCGCCGCTGGCCGGCGACGCGGGCAGCTATGTGGTGGCCGCGGCGACGAGCCCGGGCAAGCTCGAACTCTCCGACATCGAGGACTACCGCCAGCCGACGCCACCACCGACCAAGATCAAGTATCGCGGCTACCACATCTACTCCAGCCCGCCGCCCGAGAGCGGCGGCACGACGGTCGGCGAGGCGCTCAACATTCTCGAGCGGTACGACCTGTCCGGTCCCGATCGGGCCCTCGCGCTGCACCGGGTCCTGGAGGCGTCCAAGCTCTCCTATGCCGACCGCGCCCGCTACGTCGGTGACCCCCGGTTCGTCGACGTCCCGCTCTCCGGGCTGCTCTCGCAGGGCTTCGCCGATGAGCGCGGCTGCCTGATAGGCGACACCGCACTGCAAGGGCCGGTGTCGTACGGCGATCCGACGCCGCCGTACGACAAGAAGTGCTCCACTCCCGAGGCCGGGGTCAGCGAGCCCGGGGAAGAGCACTCCACCCATCACTTCTCCGTCGTCGACCAGTGGGGCAACGCGGTCAGCTACACCGGCACCCTCGTCTCCGCCGGCGGCAGCGGCGTGACGGTGCCCGGATACGGGTTCATGCTCAACAACGAGCTGACCAACTTCAACGCGGCGCCGCTCTACGACGGCGACCCGAACCTGGCCGCAGGTGGCAAGCGCCCTCGCGGCAACATGGCGCCCACCATCGTGGTCCGCGACGGACGGCCGGTGCTCACGGTGGGCGTCGCCGGCGGGCAGACGATCCAGACGACGGTCCTCAGCCTCCTGGTCGGCTACCTCGACTTCGGGCAGTCGCTGCCCGAGGCGCTCGCCGACGGCCGCGTGTCGCAGCGGAACACGGCGGTGACGCAGGCGGAGACCGCTTTCCGGGACGCGTACGCCCCCGAACTGGAGGCCCGTTTCGGGCACCGGTTCACCGGCGGCGCCTCGATCGCCGTGGCGCAGGGCGTCTCGATCGACCGCGACGGACGACTCGTCGCCGTGGCGGACACACGGCGGGCGGCCGGAGCCGCCGGAGACGCCCGCGTCGTAAGCCCGGCCGGCTGAAGGAACTGACCACGCTCACCGCCGGCGCAACGGCGGTGAGCGCGTCGGCGTCGATCACGACACGGAACGGCTGCCCCGGTTCCTCCTGAATGCACTGGTTGACCGTTAACATCCATATTTCCGACATTATCTGTAGGATTTGCTCTAAATTTCTCTTGCCCCGGAGGAGCCAGTGCGCGAGCCGAAGCATCGAAGGGAACTGCCGTGACATCCACAACGACGGTCGAGACCCCGCGCGACGGCACGAGGGATGACGGCCCACTGCTGCTCGTCGACCGGGTGGCGATCGGCTATCAGCGACAGGGCCGTCACGTGCCGGCGGTGGCGGACGCCACCTTCGAGGTATGGCCCGGCGAGAAGATCATGTTGCTCGGCCCCTCGGGGTCGGGCAAGTCCACCATCCTCAAGGCCATCGGGGGATTCCTGCGGCCCACGGCGGGTCGCATCGTCGTCCGCGGCCGGGACACCCCGGAACCCGGTCCTGACCGTGCCTTCGTGTTCCAGGAGTTCGACCAGCTGTTCCCTTGGCGCACGGTCCTCGGCAACGTCAGCTACCCGCTGCGGGTGATCGGCGCCGACCGTGCCCGCGCCCGGCGACAGGCCGTCGAGTTCCTGGAGCTCATGGGCCTCAAGGACGTGCTCGACAGCTATCCCCACCAGCTGTCGGGGGGGATGAAGCAGCGGGTCGCGATCGCGCGGGCGCTGGCCGTCGATCCGCTGATGCTCCTGATGGACGAGCCGTTCGGCGCCCTGGACGCGCAGACCAGGGGACGGCTACAGCGCGAGCTGGTGCAGATCGTCGCACGCACCCGGGTGACCCTGCTGTTCGTCACCCACAGCATCGACGAGGCCGTGCTGCTCGGCGACCGTGTGGTCGTGCTCGGCGGCCGTCCGTCGCAGGTCAAGGAGATCGTCGACGTCTCCGGCCTGGACGGCCCGGACGCGCCGGGGTTCGCCGACGCCCGGCACCGGCTGCGCGCCCTGCTGGCGGAGGACGGGGAGGACCTGCACGGTGCCGTCTTCGAGTAGCACGCCGGTACGTCCGACCGGCGAGCGGGCGCCAGAACTGGACACGGCCCGCCGGGCGGGCCCCTGGAAGCGCCTGCCCACCTGGTTGCGGCGCAGCATCGTCTTCGTCGCGCTGATCGGGATCTGGCAGGCCTACACGTCCCTGTCCGGGGTGAGTTCGTTCGTGTTCGCCGGGCCCTGGGATGTGGCCAGGGCGTTCGCCGAGGGCTGGGCCAGCGGTGAGATGGCCGTCTCCACCCTGACCACCCTTCGGATGCTGGGCGCCGGAATGGTCATCGGCATTGTGCTCACCGTAGTGCTGACCGCGCTGGCCGCCACCACCACGATCGGGAACGACGTTCTGACGCTGGTGTCGTCCATGATCAACCCGCTGCCGTCGGTGGCGATCCTGCCGCTGGCGATGCTCTGGTTCGGGCTGACCGACACGGCGCTGATCTTCGTGACGGCCAACGCCGTCCTGTGGCCGATGACCGTCAACGTGAGCATGGGCCTGCGCACCACCCCCGCCACACTCGTCATGGTCGGCCGCAATCTGGGCCTGCGCGGCTGGCGGCTGACCCGCGACGTGATGATGCCCGCCGCGCTACCGCACGCCATCGCCGGCCTGAAGACCGGCTGGGCCTTCGGCTGGCGCACGATCATCGCCGCCGAGCTGGTGTTCGGCACCGCCGGCACCGACGGCGGGCTCGGATTCTTCATCAACAACGCCCGCTACTACGCACAAACCCCGGACGTGTTCGCCGGACTGGTGACGATAGCCCTGATCGGCATCACCCTCGACCTGGTCTTCAACCTGGTCGAACGGCACACGGTGACCCGCTGGGGCATGAAGGAAGGAACGTCATGACCTGGACTCCGAAACTCTTCCGTGCCGTGGGTAACCGCTTCGCCGCATCCGGCGGGTCGCGTTCCTACAGCCGTCGCGACGCCCTGCGCTTCGGTGCGACCGGCGCCGGACTGCTGGCGCTGACCGCCGCGTGCGGTTCCGGTGGTTCCGGTGGTTCCGGCAGCGAGATCAACATCTCGCAGGGGTCCGGGATCAGCTATGCCGCGCTCATCATCATCCAGGCCAAGGGCTGGCTCGAGCAGGACCTACCCGGACGCAAGATCAATTGGAAGACCGTCAGCGGCGGCGCCGCCACCCGGGACGGGATAGTGTCGGGCAGCCTCCACCTGGGCGTCAGCGGCCTCGGCCCCTACCTCATCGGCTGGGACGCCGGTGTCCCCTGGAAGATCGTCTCCTCGCTGAACGACATGCCGCTGTGGCTGGTGGCCAAGGACCCGAAGTTCCGCAGCCTGAAGGACTTCGGTCCCAAGGATCAGATCGCCGCCGTCTCGCCCGGCTCCATCCAGTCGGTCATGTTGCAGAAGGCCGCGCAGCAGCAACTCGGCGACGCCCACGCGCTGGACAAGAACATCGTGGCCATGGCCCACCCGGAGGCCCTGCAGGCCCTGATCGCCGGGCAACTCGCGGCCGCCTACACCTCGCCGCCGTTCCAGTTCCAGGCCGTGGAACAGGGGGCGCGCAAGCTGGTGGACAGCTATGACCTCTTCGGCCCGCACGGCTTCAACGTGATGGTGACGAGCGAGGAATACGCGGCGAAGAACCCGGACGTCGTCAAGTCCATCTACAAGAACATCGCCCGCGCCAACGACCTCATCACCAATTCGCCGGCCGAGGCCGCCCAGATTCTCTCGCAGGCCGAAAAGGGCAAGATCTCCCCGGCCGAATACCAGGTGTACCTGACCTACAAGGGCATCGAGTTCACCACGACTCCGCACGGTCTGCTGAAGCTCAGCGCCTTCATGAAGGAGGTCGGCGTCATCAAGAAGACGCCGGCCGACTGGCGTGACGTCGTGTTCGACACGATCAAGGGGGAGAACGGATCCTGACGGCGGACTGCCGATTTGCAGAGCCCCCTCCGTAAGCCGTGATGAGAGGAAGAAATGACCGAGCAAGAACATTTCAGTCGCCGGACCGTGTTGACCACCTCTGCTGCAGTGGCCACTCTCGCAGCGCTGTCAGGCAGGGCGGCGGCCGCACCGCTGTCGGCCCGGAAGGAATCGGCTGAGTCAACGGGCCAGGCGGTCGCCGCCGGGGGTGGCGGCGCGGTCGCGACCGTCGATCCGGTGGCCACCGCCATCGGCATCCAGGTTCTGCGTGCCGGAGGGAATGCGGTGGACGCGGCAGTGGCCACCGCGGCTGCTCTGGGACTCACGGTGCCGTATTTCGACGGGGTTGGCGGTACCGCGTATGTGACGATCTATTGGGCGCGGGACGGCCATGTGTCGGTGATCGGTGATCGAACGCCGGCACCGCAGGCGTTCGGTCCTAACGACAGCGTGGGTCTCAGCGGTACCGGTGCGCTTGTGGTGGGCGTTCCCACCACGGTGAGGATCTGGGAGCAACTACTTGAGCGCTACGGCACGATCTCGTTGCGGCGCGCGCTGCAGCCGGCGATCACGGCCGCTTACCGGGGATTCAAGGTAGATGAGCCGTTCCACAACTTCGCGGTCGCGCCCCGGAACAAGGCCTTCATCTCCACCCGGGAGGTGTTCCTCACCGCGAACGGTGAGGCCCCTGCCGTGGGAGCCGTATTCCGGAACCCACGCCTCGCGAAGGCGTACGAACTGATCGGCAAGAAGGGTGCTGACGCCTTCTACAACGGTCCGATCTCGGAAGCGATCGTGGACACGATCAAGCATCCGCCGCTGGCACCGGATGCCTCCGATTACATACCCGAGGCCGCACTGCGCCCGGGGAAACTGGAACTGCCGGACCTGTCGAACTACCGACCGCCGGTCGTATCCCCGACGCACGTCAACTACCGGGGCTACGACATCTATTCATCGCCGCCGCCCGAGAGCGGTGGTTCGACGGTCGGCGAGGCGCTCAACATTCTGCAAGGGTTCGACCTGTCCGGTTCCGATCGGGCACTTGCATGGCACCGCGTCATCGAGGCGTCGAAACTGGCCTACGCGGACCGGGCACGCTGGGTGGGCGATCCGGCGTTCGCGGATGTGCCTCTCGAAGGCCTACTGGCACAGGATTTCGCCAGTAAGCGCCGTTCGCTGATCGGTGATCACGCGCTGGAGGTCCCGGTGGCCGCAGGGGATCCCAGCCCGCCCTACGGGGCCACCAGCGCGGGCGTCGGACCCACGGAAAAGGCCGACGACACCGGTCACACGCAGAGCTTCTCCGTCGCGGATCGCTGGGGCAACGTGGTCACCTACACCGGTACGGTGGTCTCGGTCGGGGGCAGCGGGCTGGCCGTGAAGGATTACGGGTTCCTGTTCAACAACGAACTGGGCAACTTCAACACCCGGCCGCTCTTCGAGGGCGACCCCAACGTGGCGGCGCCCGGGAAGCGGCCGCGCGGGAACATGGCCCCGACCATCGTCCTGCGTGACGGGCGCCCTGTGCTCTCGATCGGTGTCGCGGGAGGCCAGACCATCCAGACCACCGTGCTGAGCATCCTCGTCAATCACCTCGACTTCGGAATGGGACTGCCGGAAGCTCTCGCCACGGCACGTGCCTCGCAGCTGAACACGACAACGACAACGGCGGAACCGGACTTCGTCGCCCAGTATGGAAACGAACTCGCCACCCGGTTCGACCAATCGCTCAAGGAAACCCCCACGATCGCGTTCGCACAAGGCATCTCGCTCCTGCCGGGAGGACGGTTCGTGGCCGTGTCCGACACGCGAGGCGGCGGCGGAGACGCCCGGGTGATCAGACCTCTATAGAGGTCATATTCGGTGACGCCACGACGCTCATCGGACGCGGGGCCCGCGAAGGAGTAGCCACAGCAGCCAGGCCTGGAAAGCGCCGCACGCCACCAGAGCGAGGGTGAGGGCGTCACCGTCCAGGACGTCTTCCCCGATGCCGGCTTGCAGCGGGAGCAGCACTATGAGCGAGGTCGGCAGCGTGATGACCATCAGCAACACGCCCGCCCCGATGGGGGTGCCGGAGGTCAGGGAGACGTACTCTGCATATCCGGCCGACAGCACCACGACGGCCAGATAAGAGCCGGCCACCAGCGCCGCCCTTCTTCCGTGCCTGCGCCGGAGAATCCTCGTCACGATCCTGGTCATGCCCGCCTGCCGTGTTGATACGCGAATGAAAGGAGGGCCGGATGGCGAGCTGTCCCGCCATCCGGCCGGCACGCTCAGGCGTGGTTCATCAGTGCGTGGCGTTCGCGCCGTTCTTGGGGTTGCCGAGGCGAACCCCCTGGCGGTAGATCCACGCCCATCTCCTGCAGGTGGAGCGCACAAAGATGTTGTACGCGTTGCAGGTCCAGTTCTTCAGCGTGTGATAGAAGACGTCGTCCACTTGGGACTTGCGGTACCTGTCGAGGTAGTACCTGTAGTTCTTGTACGTGTTGCCGATCAGCCCGTAACCGTAGTCGTGCATGTCGCAGGCCGGCCGGAAATCGAAGCCGAGCGGGCGGTCGGGCGCGTTCGTGCAGTGGTCGTAGTCGATGCCCATGACGTAGCGCTTGCTGGGCAGTTTCCGCCAGAGTGGTTTGCGCCAGCCGTAATGCGCGACCCAGGCCGCGCAGCCGGCCCTCTGGTAGTACAGCCATTTCCAGGCGTCGTTGCAGTACGACGGGTAGGCCTGCGGGTTGGAGATGTCGCCGGGGAGGAAGTCGCCCGCGTCGGGCGCGGTGGCGTCGGGGTCGTTGATTCCCGTCGCGCCCTGGAGGGGGCCGCCGGCGGCCGGTCGCGAGGTGTCGGTGGCGGTCGCGGTGGGGGCCGCGGTGCCGTCCGCGAAGGTCAGCTGCCAGCCGCCGTCCGTGGGCGAGTCGATCGACGTCAGGCGTCCGATCGGGTCGTAGGCGTAGGTGGAGGAGGGAGAGCTGCTCAGGCTGGGATTGGCCGCGGTGCGCAGCAGCCCGTTGGCGTCGTACCCGTAGCTGGCCACGGTCAGCGGCGCCTCGGTGCCGGAGGTGAGCGTGATCTGCTTGAGCCGGCCGGCGTAGTCACCGAACGACGAGGAGGTGGCCGTGGTCGACGTGGCGTAGGTGATCGTCAGCGTTTCCTCGGGGGTCTCGCCCGCTGCCGGTTCCTTGACGGTGCTGACGCGGCCCAGGGAGTCGTACGCCACCGTTGAGGTGCCGTAGGCGGTGTTGCCGGTGGCCGTCACCCTCCACTTGTCGGCGCTCTGCAGCCCGTCGAGCTTGTTCCAGGCGTAGGTGAGGCTGAGCTCGGCATTGCTCTGGGAGAAGTTGTCGTCGCCCGTCTCCGTGGCGCCCTTGTCCATCGCGACCGTCTCGGAGATGGAGGTGCGCATCGCCCCGGCCGCCGAATCCCACCGGGTCGTTTCGGAGATCTTGGAACCGTCGGCGCTCTCGTACTTCTGGACGCCGCCGCCGTCGGGGAACGAGACACTGCTCTTCAGGTCATATTGGGTCGTGGTTCCCTCGTCGAGCTCGGTGACGACGATGGCGCCGTTCTGGGATTCCAGCTTCCTGTCGATCTCGCCGCCGAGGAATTCGGCCTGCCAGCCCGGCCCGAACACCGCCATTTCGGGGCGGGACACGGGCGCCGACTGCGGCCGGGCCAGGTCACCGCCCCCGGTGGCCACGCCGTGCGTACGACCGATCGAACCGGTGGGCACATCGCTCTCGTTGATCTGGAAGGTGTCGGTGTCGGTGAAGTACAGACCCGGACCGACCTGCTGGACTCCGTCCGGGTCCGCCGCATTGGCAGTGGTGGCGGATGCCGCCGGGGAGAGCAGGGGGAGTAACACCGCCGCGACAGTGACGGTGAACGTTAATCGGCGCAACCAGGCCTCCTAAAAGCGGGGGTGATTTGATCACCAGGACAGTAGATGATCTAAAGTCCCTCGACAAGGGCCTGGACAAATGTTTAAGCCGGTGTTCAAATCGTGCACGAAGCCACGCCCGGTGCGAGTAGGAAGGGCAATTTCCGGAAAGCGTGAGGATGGCTTCTCGCCGCTTTCCGGCCATCTGTCGATCAATGTGTGAAGATCTCGCGTATATGCAGGTGAGCCTGGTTGTATGGGGCCGTTGTGGTGGTTATGTAGCGCCGTCGTGGATAATGGAATCCGCTCCCTCATGGCCGCGCGTCGGGCGGCGCTGAGAGACAATATTTCTGTAATTCCGCTGCTATTTGCTCCTGCGCCGGTCGCATGGAAAACGTTTCGGCAAGTGCGAGGCGGCGGCTTCAGCGGCGTCAAAGTGGCGCGCAATTTCGCCAAGGGTTCCAGCTGCGCTAAAGGTGGACGGCCTCTTCGGGGCGGGAGGGGACGGGGCGGCGGGCGGTCCGCTGGGTGAGGGCGATGGCGGCGAGGATGACGAGGGCGCCGACCGGCTGGTTCCAGCTGATGCTCTCGCCCAGGATGGCCACCCCGGAGATCGCGGCGAAGACCGGCAGCAGGTAGGTGACCGTGGAGGTCGTGGTGACCCCGGCGCGGATCTGCACCCAGTAGAGCAGCAGGTACGCCACCCCGGTGCCGAGCCCGCCGAGCCCCGCCAGGCTCCACCAGACCGAGGCCGGAGCGTGTAGGTCCACCAGCGGCACCCCGGCCGGCAGCGTGACCACGGCCAGCTGGACCGTACCGCTGAGCAACTGACCGGCGGCCAGCACGACCGGCGGTTCGGGGCGCCGCCCGGTGATGAAGCGGCCCATGTAGGCCCCGCCGAGCCCGTAGCAGGCCGCGGCGCCGAAGCAGGCCAGGCTGCCGCCGAGCTGCCCGCCGGCCAACGGCTGCCAGACCCCGAGCACGACCATGACGCCCGCGAAACCGAGGCCGAGGCCCGCCACCCGGCCGGGGGTCGGCTTCTCGGTGCGCAGCAGCAGGGTGAAGGCGAGCGTGCAGAGCGGAGTGGTGGCGTTCCAGATGGCGGCGACCACGGAGGACACGTACTGCTCGCCGTACGCGAAAAGGGTGAAGGGCAGTGTGGTGAGCACGATCGAGGCGATCTGGAAGTGGCCCCACAGGCGCGGGTCGCGTGGCAGCCGCCTGCCACCGAACAGCACCGCCAGCAGCAGGACCAGCGCCCCGATGGCCATCCTGCCGAAGGAGACCTGGAGCGGCTGCAGGACCTGCACCGCGACCTTGATGAAGAAGAAGCTGTTGCCCCAGATGGCGGCGAGCAGCAGGAAGCCGGGCAACCAAGGTTTGAGCACGGATGGGAGCGTAGCGGTCAGTACCGACAAATAACCATTTGAACGAGTGAGTACTCGCTCATTAGGCTTCTCCCCATGACTAGAAGGCGAAGGGTGCCGGCCATGGCCCCAGAAGACCGCCGTGCCGCGCTCATCGCCGCCACGCTTCCCCTGCTGCGCGAGTACGGCGCCGCGGTGAGCACCCGCCAGATCGCCGAGGCCGCGGGCGTGGCCGAGGGCACGATCTTCGGCGTCTTCCCCGACAAGGCCTCGCTGCTGCGGGCGACACTGATGAGCGCGTTCGACCCGCAGCCGGCGGTGGACGCGCTGGCGGCCATCGGCACGCAGACCGAGCTGCGCGCGCGGCTGCGCGAGGCGGTCACGATGCTGCGGACGGGGATGAGCACCAACGCCAACCTCATCGCCGCACCCAGGGAGCTCATGGCCGACGACGCCGAGTTCCGCGAGCGGATGATGGACGGCCGGCGCCGGATCGGGACAGCCATCGCCGCCCTGGTCGAGCCCGACCGCGACCGGCTGCGCCGCTCTCCCGAGGGCACGGCGCACCTGCTCCTCATGCTGGTCGCGGTGAGCGTGCACCGCGGCTTCGGCCTGGGCGGCGAGTTCGGAGACATGGCCGACGAGGAGATCGTCTCCGTCCTGCTCGACGGGCTGCTCGTGCGGCCCCACACCACCCCTTCGACAGAAAGCGCCTCTTGATGCTGCTCCGTCTCCTGCGGGTCCAGCTCAGGCCGTACGGGAAAGAGATCACGCTCGTGGTCCTCTTCCAGTTCGTGCAGACACTGGCCACGCTCTATCTCCCCACACTCAACGCCGACATCATCGATGACGGGGTCGTCAAGGGCGACACCGGTTACATCATGCGCATCGGGCTGGTGATGCTCGGTGTGACGCTCATCCAGATCATCTGCTCGATCGTGGCCGTGTACTACGGCGCCCGGACCTCGATGGCCCTGGGCAGGGACCTGCGTGCCGCGATCTTCCACCGGGTGCAGGACTTCTCCGCCCAGGAGGTCAACAGGTTCGGCTCGCCGTCCCTGATCACCCGGACCACCAACGACGTGCAGCAGGTCCAGCTGCTCGTGCTGATGACCTTCACGATGATGGTGGCCGCGCCGATCATGTGCGTCGGCGGCATCGTCCTGGCGCTGCGCCAGGACGCGGCGCTGTCGTCGCTGCTGCTCGTCGTGCTGCCCGTGATGATCGTCATCGTGGGCCTGATCGTGGTGCGGATGCGCCCGCTCTTCCGCACGATGCAGGAGCGCATCGACCGGATCAACCAGGTGCTGCGCGAGCAGATCACCGGCATCCGGGTCATCAGGGCCTTCGTCCGCGACAGGCACGAGCGCGAGCGCTTCGGTGTCTCCAACGACCAGCTGACCGATGTGTCGCTGCGGGTCGGGCGGCTGATGGCGCTGATGTTCCCCTCGGTCATGCTGGTGGTGAACCTGTCCAGCGTCGCCGTGGTGTGGTTCGGCGGCCACCGCATCGCCGACGGGACCATGCAGGTGGGCGCGCTGACCGCGGTCATCGCCTACCTGATGCAGATCCTCATGTCGGTGATGATGGCGATGTTCATGTTCATGATGATCCCGCGGGCCGAGGTCTGCGCCGAGCGCATCGAGGAGGTGCTCGGCACCGAGCCGACCGTCCATCCGCCGGCCAAGCCCGTCACCCCGGAAAGACGCATCGGCGAGCTGGAGTTGCGCTCTGTGGACTTCCGCTACCCGGGCGCCGAGGAGCCGGTGCTGTCCGGCGTGGGCTTCACGGCGCGGCCCGGCCGTACCACTGCGATCATCGGCAGCACGGGCAGCGGCAAGACGACGCTGCTCAACCTCATCCCTCGCCTGTTCGACGCGACCGCCGGCGAGGTGCTGGTCGACGGCGTCGACGTACGCGACCTCGACCCGGCCGTGCTCTCCCGGGCGGTCGGCCTGGTCCCGCAGTCGCCCTACCTCTTCTCCGGCACCGTGGCCTCCAACCTGAGGTACGGCAGGCCGGACGCGACCGACGAGGAGCTGTGGCGGGCCCTGGAGGTGGCCCAGGCTCGCGAGTTCGTCGAGGCGATGCCCGGCGGCCTGGACGAGCCGATCTCCCAGGGCGGCACGAACGTCTCCGGCGGCCAGCGCCAGCGCCTGGCCATCGCCAGGACACTGGTGCACCGGCCCGAGATCTACCTGTTCGACGACTCCTTCTCCGCCCTCGACTACGCCACCGACGCCCGGCTGCGCGCCGCGTTGGACGAGGAGATCACCGACGCCACGATCGTCATCGTGGCCCAGCGCGTGAACACGATCCGCGACGCCGACCGCATCCTCGTGCTCGAGGACGGCCGCGTGGTCGGCAGCGGCGACCACGCCGAGCTCATGACCTCCTGCCCGACGTACCGGGAGATCGTTCTGTCCCAGCTCACCGAACAGGAGGCGGCAGCGTGACCACTCAAGCGCCCGCGCGGCGCCCGCAGCCCGGGTTCGGCCCGGGCAGGATGATGGGCGGGCCCGCCGAGAAGGCCCTCGACTTCGGCGGTACGTTCCGCCGCGTGCTGCGGCTGCTGCGCCCCGAGCGGGCGCTGCTGACCGTCGTCCTGGCCCTCGGCACGGCCAGCGTCGCGCTGACCGTGACGGGTCCCAAGATTCTCGGCCACGCCACTGACCTGATCTTCTCCGGCATCATCGGAGCCCAGCTGCCCGCGGGGATCTCCAAGGAGCAGGCCGTGGCCGGGCTGCGTGCCAAGGGCCAGGGCACGTTCGCCGACCTGGTGTCGTCGATCAACGTTGTGCCCGGCCACGGCATCGACTTCACCGCGCTGGCCCAGGTGCTGGGCTGGGTGCTGGCGATCTACGTGCTGGCGGCGCTGCTCGGGATCCTGCAGTTCCGGCTGACCACGGTCGTCGTGCAGCGGGCGGCGTTCCGGCTGCGCGAGCGGATCGAGGCCAAGCTGGCGCGGCTGCCGCTGAGCTACTTCGACGGCCAGCCGCGCGGCGAGATCCTCAGCCGCGCCACCAACGACACCGACAACATCGCGCAGACGCTGCAGCAGACGATGAGCCAGCTCATCTCGTCCGTGCTGACGGTCGTGGCGGTGCTCGTGGTGATGTTCTGGATCTCGCCGATCCTGGCCCTCATCGCGCTGGTCACCGTACCGGTGTCGATCTACGTCACCGCGGCCGTCGGCAAGCGGTCGCAGCCGCAGTTCATCAAGCAGTGGTCCTCGACGGGCAAGCTCAACGGTCACATCGAGGAGATGTACGGCGGGCACACGCTGGTCAAGGTGTTCGGCAGGCAGAAGGAGGCCGCCGAGACCTTCGACCAGCACAACGAGGCCCTGTTCGCCTCCAGCTTCCGCGCCCAGTTCATCTCCGGGATGATCCAGCCGGCGATGATGTTCATCGGCAACCTCAACTACGTGCTGGTCGCTGTCGTGGGCGGGCTCAAGGTGGCCTCTGGCTCGATCTCGCTGGGCGACGTGCAGGCCTTCATCCAGTACTCGCGGCAGTTCAGCCAGCCGCTGACCCAGGTGGCCGGCATGGCGAACCTGGTGCAGTCGGGCATCGCCTCGGCCGAGCGGGTCTTCGAGCTGCTGGAGGCTCCGGAGCAGTCCCAGGAGCCCGGCAAGCCGGCGCGGCCCGCACAGATCAGGGGGCGCGTGGCGTTCGAGAACGTGTCCTTCCGCTACGCGCCGGACAGGCCGCTGATCGAGGACCTGTCGCTGACCGTGGAGCCCGGCCAGACCGTGGCCATCGTCGGCCCCACCGGAGCGGGCAAGACGACGCTGGTCAACCTCATCATGCGTTTCTACGAGGTGACCGGCGGCCGCATCACGCTCGACGGCGTCGACATCGCCGAGATGTCCAGGGAGGAGCTGCGCGCCAACATCGGCATGGTGCTGCAGGACGCCTGGCTGTTCGGCGGCACGATCGCGGAGAACATCGGCTACGGGTCGGAGGGCGCCACGCGCGAGCGGATCGAGGCTGCAGCGGAGGCTGCCCATGTGGACCGCATCGCGCACACGCTGCCCGACGGCTACGACACGGTGATCGACGAGGAGGGCGCGACGGTCAGCGCGGGCGAGAAGCAGCTGATCACGATCGCCCGGGCGTTCCTGTCCGAGCCGGCCATCCTGATCCTGGACGAGGCGACCAGCTCGGTCGACACCCGGACCGAGGTGCTCATCCAGCGGGCGATGAGCACGCTGCGGGAGGGACGCACCAGCTTCGTGATCGCCCACCGGCTGTCCACGATCCGCGACGCCAGCCTGATCCTGGTCATGGAGAACGGGCGGATCGTCGAGCAGGGCACGCACGAGTCGCTGCTGGCCGCGGGCGGCGCCTACGCCCGGCTGTACTCGGCCCAGTTCGCCCAGGCCGTCGCGGAGGTGGATTAGAGCCGTGGCCCCGGTGCCCGCCACCACGGCGGCACCGGGGCCCCACGGCCCCGGCCGGCACTACGACCTGCGCGAGGCCGCGGGGAACCGAAGGCCATGACGCCCGGACGCTGGATCGCCGGTGGCGGCCGTGCTGCCCGCCGGCCGCATCAAGGCAGCGGCGATTCCCCGGGGATGAGGCGATCTGTCTGGTCCGGAGCCGGGTCGCCTGCCGATGCGGATTTGGCGGGGATGCGCTTGCCCAGCGTGATGAACAGCAGAATCAGGCCCACGGTCAGGAGGATGTGGCCCAGCCCGGCGATCATCGCGATGGCTTCACCGCTGGGGTGGCCCAGAACCGTCAGGGTTCCGTGGAGGATCATCATGGCGACGGTCACCGCCAGGCCGGCGTTGTAGATCCAGAAGAACCAGCCGAAGAGCCGGATGGAGGTCAACGCGAACAGCTTCTCCAGGGCGAGGACAATGAGAAAGAACAGCATCCCGAGCGCGAGTATGTGGGTGTGGACGACGCCGAGCTGCGTGTCGCCGGTGAAGTCCGTCAGCTTGGTGATCTCGCGGTAGTACAGGCCGCTGACCACCCCAAGGATCATGTAGATGTGAGCAGCGTTGAGGATCTTCCTCATGTGTGCCGACCTTCACTCTCGCGCAGTTTGAAACGGGTGCGGCCGTCACGTGGTCCGGTTGCGTCTCGAGACACTACCGGACCATGGTCCGTTTCGGCAATCCCCAAGGCATGCCTCACTCAGGTGCGCAGGGTGCTGGCGTCCTGGCCGGCCTTGTATGTCTTCGACGCCCTCTGAAGGCGCTTCTCCTGCTCCTGGAGCGCGGTTGCCAGCAGTTGGAGCCCGGTGCCGATGTTCTCCAGCCGTTGGCCGTGTGCCTGCCAGTACATGCGGCCGTAGTCGTCGTCGCACACGGCGGTGCGTGCCGCGCCCGACGACGCCTCGAACTCGGTGTGAGCGCCTGACACGTCACCGGCCATGCCGTCCGCCGCGCTCGCCAGCCGGTGAAGGTGGCTGTGGCTGTAGGCGACGTCGTTGAACTCCACGGCTGGGCAGCCTAGCTATTGGCGCACTTGATGTCGATATTCACCAAAAAACCGGAAAGAATGATGCTTCTGAGGTCTTTGATGCTTGTGTGGTCGGACGTGAGGGACAGTGATGACGACGGACGAGCCGTGGCGGCTGCTGGAGCAACTCGTCCAGGAGGTCAACCGGCAGACTGAGCAGCTCAAGAAGATGCAGGAGAAGGTACGGGAGCTGTCGGCGACGGCCAGGTCGAAGGACGGCATGGTGACCGTGACCGTCGGCCCCCGCGGTGAGGTGCGGACGATCGAGCTGGACCCCCGGGTCTACCGCAAGCTGTCGCCGTCTGAGCTGTCCGCCTCGATCGTCGATCAGATCGGGCGGGCGACCCGGCAGGTTTCCGGTGACATGAAGGAGCTGATGGAGCCCTTCGGCGTACCGGATCTTCCGTTCGAGGACCTGTTCGGCGAGGGAACGAGCTTCGAGTCATTCCTGCCGCACCCCGGCACGCCAGGGCCGCGGGCTCCACGGCCGCCATCGTGATCAGCCCCTGCCGATCACGACACTCGATCGAGAGGGATGACACCGCCTGATGGGGCTTGATCTCAGCCTGGTGCCCGACCTGGTGAAGCCGCTGGCGCTGCCGTTGACGGGCGGGGCCTTCCCCGAGGCCGACGTCGACGGGATCATCGCCGAAGCGGAGACGCTGGAGAACCTGGCCGACCTCCTGGCGAAGATCAAGTCGGAGGACGCCGCCGCGGTCGTGCGGATGCTGCGCGGCCATGAATGGCAGGGCTCCGCCAAGGAGACGTTCGAGCAGGTGTTCGCCGCGCTCGGCGGGCAGCCGGAAGCGGATGACCCCCGTTCGGAGGAGGCGCTGCTCGACCTGCTGGAGCAGGCCCTTCGGGACGAGGCGGCATCCCTGCGCGAGCACGGCGTGCGGATGCAGCACACCGAGTGGATGATCTATGCCTCGCTGGCGCTGCTCGGCGCGGTGATCGTCAAGCTGCTGGTGTGGATCTACGTCAACGGCCCGCGCGTTCTCGGGCTGATCCAGCACAACACGCTGATGACCCAGGTCAACATCCAGACGGTGAAGCGGCTCGTCCTCATCAACATGCTGAAGTTCGCCGGCATCATGGGCGGCCTGGACCTCGGTGTGCAGGTGGCGCAGCAGATCTGGGGGGATCGTGAAGCGGGTGACTTCGACGTCGCGTCGCTGGCGATGTCGGCCGGCAGCGGAGCGCTGACCGGTGCCCTGTTCGCCGGTGCGAACGCGGGCCTGTCGCGTCTGCTGAGCCGGGAGATGGTGTACGTCGCGTCCGAGGCCGAGCTGGCGGTACGCGACAAGATCGCGGCGATCGGGCAGAGCATCTACGGCCAGGCGCTGCTGGGCGGGGTGGCGGGCACCGCCGGCGCCGTCCCGGG
>NZ_JBFAMX010000194.1:0-17429 GCF_040659615.1 Nonomuraea sp. NPDC049784 | reverse complement strand
TCCGGCGGCGACCGCCTCCTTGACCCACTGCTCGACCCGCTCGGCCGCGGCCTCCGACACCAGCGGGCCCACCTGGGTCTTCTCGTCCGCCGGGTCGCCGGTGACCAGGCCGGAGACGGCCGGGAGGAGGCGTTCGACGAAGGCGTCGTAAACAGGCTGCTCGACGATCACCCGCTGCACGGCGATGCAGCTCTGGCCGGCCTGGTAGTTGGAGTAGAGGGCGATGCGCTGGGCCGCCCAGTCGAGGTCGGCGTCGGCCAGCACGACGGCCGCCGCGTTGCCGCCCAGCTCGAGCGTCACGTGCTTGCGCGGCACCTGGTCGGCGATGGCGTAGCCGACGGGCGCGGAGCCCGTGAACGACACCACGGGGAGACGGGGGTCCTGGACCAGTGCCGAGGCGCGCTCGTTCTCGATCGGCAGGACCGAGAACATCCCCTCAGGCAGATCCGTCTCCGCCAGGATCTCGCCGAGCAGGAGCGAGGAGAGCGGCGTGGCGGGGGCGGGCTTGACGATGACGGGGGCGCCGACGGCGATGGCGGGGGCGACCTTGTGGGCGACCAGGTTCAGGGGGAAGTTGAACGGGGTGATCGCCAGCACCGGCCCGTAGGGCACGCGGGAGACGTACGCCAGCCGCCCGGCCGCGGCGGGCTCGGTGTCGAGCCGCTGCACCTCGCCCGACCAGCGCCGGGCCTCCTCGGCGGCGAAGCGGAACGTGGCGACGGCGCGGCCGACCTCGCCGCGCGCCCAGAGGATCGGCTTGCCGTTCTCGGCCGTGATGAGGTGGGCGATCTCGTCGGCCCGCTCCGCGAGGCGGCGCGACACGTGTGCCAGCGCCTCGGCCCGCACGTGCACGGGCAGCGCGGCGGCCTCCTTGGCCACCGCGTGGGCGGCCGCGATGGCCTCCTCGACCTGGGCGTCGGTCGGCACGGAGTGCCGCCCGATCACACGGCCGTCGTGGGGGTTGGTCACATTGAGCTCGGAGTCCCCGGTCGCGGCGCGGCCGGCCAGCCAGAAGGTACGCACGTCCATACACATGACGTTATGCCAAGCCGGTGATGGGGGATTTACACCACGGTGCACAAGACTCTCATGAGGGCTCACCGTTAAGTACAAGCTCCGTGGTATACCCATGATGTAACAGAAGTAGACCCAATTCGGGATGTTTACCATGCGGAGTGGTTTGAGCGATCTCCGCCATGGCTAAGTCATCGTGTGCGGGTCTCCAGCGCGGCGGGCCCCCGATCAGAAAGGCGTGGGCCCCGTGACCGAACAACGTGAGGTCACAAGGACGCTTAGCTCCTTGGCCACAAGGGAGGTCTCATGACCTCGGCGCCGCTGGGGCTGCAAGGCGCCTACCTTCTGGGTGAGCGCGCCAGCCACGACCAACTTCGCTCCCGCCTCCTCGACGTGGCGGTGAACCTCCTCGAGACGGACGGGGCCGACAGCCTCACGATGCGCAGGATCGCCGCGGAGGCGGGCTGCACGACGACCGTCATCTACACGATGTTCGGCAACAGGGAAGGGCTGGCGGAGGCGCTCTATCTGGAGGGGTTCGAGCGGTTCCGCCGATTTCTGGAGGCGGTGCCGGCGCGGCGCAACCCGTTCGAGCACCTGACCGCGCTCGGGCCCGCGTACCGGGAGGTGTGCCTGGCCGAGCCCGGCTACTACAGCCTGATGTTCGAACGGGCGATCCCCGGCTTCGAGCCCAGCGAACGCGCCAGGACCCTTGCCCGCGCGGCCCTGAACATCCTCGACCGCGTGATCGCCGACTGCATCTCGGCCGGATACCTGATCCCGACCCAGCCCCGCAAGATCGCGGACGCGCTGTGGGCGGCGGCCCAGGGCGCGATCAGTTTGGAACGCGCCGGTCACCTGCGCGACGGGAGCACGTACGAGGCGGTCACGACGGCGATCATCTGCTGCTACCTGGTGGAGAAGCAGGAGTAGTACTGCCGCCCCCTGTAAGCTCCAGCACACGGACAAGGGGGGACATCGTGAATCGTCGTCGTGCTTACGCCCTGGCGCTCGCGGCATCGGCGCTGGTCGCCGGCATGGGCGCGGCAAGGCCGACCCCGACTCCCAAGCCCACGCCCAGCCCGACCCCCACCCCGAGCGCGACGCAGAGCGACGGCACGCTGCAGATCCTCACCTACCGCGGCTACGCCGAGTACGGCGGCATCAGCCCCAAGGCCAACTGGGTGGGCTCGTTCGAGAAGGAGACCGGCTGCCGGATCGCCAGGCTCGACACCGTGCAGACCGCCGAGGGCATGGAGCGCATGGCCGGCCAGCGGCCCTACGACGTGATCTCCGCCGGGCCCGTGCTGGCCGCCGACCTGATCGACGCCAAGCAGGTGCAGCCCATCGACCCGGCCAAGGTGACCGGGTACGACGACGTCGACGAGCGCTTCCGCGACATGTCCACCGTGTCCGGCAAGGTGTACGGGGTGCCGTACCTCTGGGGCTATCACGAGTTCATCTACGACTCGGCCAAGGTCAAGGGCGACATCAAGCAGGCGTTCGCGTCCGACCGGGTCGCGCTCAGGGACACCCCCCTCACGATCGCCGACGCCGCGCTGGCCGACGGGTCGGTGAAGGAGCCGTTCGAGCTGACCAAGGACCAGCTCGATCGGGCGATGGCCCTGCTCGAGCAGAGCAAGGGCCGCACCTACTGGCAGAACCCGATCGACCTGGTGCAGGGGTTCGCCACCGGGGCGCTCGACTACGCCCAGGCCACCCCGTACTATCGCCTGCTCCTGCAGAAGGCCGGAATACCGGTCAAGACGCTCAAGACGCACGAGACCACCGGATGGGTGGATTCCTGGATGCTGGGCGCGAGCGTCCCCGACACCACCTGCGCCTACCGGTGGCTCAACTGGGTGACCGCCCCGAACGCGCAGCGCGACGCCGCCGCCTGGGCAGGACTGGCGCCGGCCAACGCCAAGGCGTGCAAGGGGCGGGCCAAGCTGATGTGCGAGACGTACGGGCGGGGCAAGGAGCTGGACCGCGTGGCCTTCGCCGTTCGGCCGCCCGGGGGTTGCCGGGCGGATGACGGGGAATGCACTGAATACAAGACATGGACCGACTGGTGGCCGACGCTCACCAAATGACGATGACGCGGGCGCGCCCGCTTCCCCCCGCTGGGCGCCGCCTGTAGGGACGCCCCGGGCCTTCCCCCTCGTCCCGGGGCGTCTCGTTTCGCTGTGGTCAGCGGGACGGAAAGGCCACCACTGTGGCCTTGGGAGCAGGAACGAGCGCCTCGGCGCAGTCGCCGCAGGCCAGGACCGCCGAGTTGTCGGGCAGCCGGCCCACGCGCACGCGCGGGCGCGGCCATCTCTTCTGGCAGACGACGCAGGCGTCGCCGTCGCGCTGGGCCAAGGTCAGGCCTTCAGGGTCGAACGTCAACATACTCCGCGCCGTTCTGGTCGGACTCCAGTTCATCACGCTCCCTGCAGCCATCGCCCATCCGCATGTCGGAACCGTTATAACCCTGACCGAGGCCGTGAGCGTCCAGCTGAGCGTCAAGTCAGGGTGAATTCTCTACCCGACCGAGGCCTCTTACACCACAAAATCGGGCATCCAGCCGCAAGCCGGATGCCCGATTGGTGGAGGTTTCTACTACAGTTCGGCGATCGCCTTCTCCAGGATGCCGAGGCCCTCCTCGAGCAGGTGCTCGGGGATGACCAGCGGGGGCAGGAAACGCAGCACGTTGCCGTACGTGCCCGCCGTCAGCACCAGCAGGCCCTCGGCGTGGCAGCGCTTGACGACCTCCTGTACGGCGGTGGGGTTCGGCTCCTTGGTGCCCGGCTCGACCAGCTCGATCGCGATCATCGCGCCCCGGCCGCGGACGTCGCCGATCACGTCGAAGCGCTCCTGGAGCGCCTTGAGCCGGGGCAGCATGATCTCGCCGATGCGGCGGGCCTTCGAGACCAGATCCTCCTCCTCGATGGTCTCGAGCACGCCGAGCGCGGCCTCGCAGGCCAGCGGGTTGCCGCCGTACGTGCCGCCCAGGCCGCCGACGTGCACCTTGTCCATCAGCTCCGCGCGCCCGGTCACCCCGGCCAGCGGCAGGCCGCCCGCGATGCCCTTGGCGGTGGTGATGATGTCGGGTACGACGCCCTCGTCCTCGCAGGCGAAGAGGTCGCCCGTCCTGGCGAAGCCGGTCTGCACCTCGTCGGCCACGAACACGATGCCGTTGGCCGCGCAGAACTCCGCGATCCGCGGCAGGAAGCCCCTCGCCGGCACGATGAACCCGCCCTCGCCCGCGATCGGCTCGATCACCACGGCGGCCACGTTCTCCGGGCCGATCTGTTTGGTGATCGCGTCGATGGCCTGCGCGGCGGCCTCCTCGGCGCAGTTCTCCGGCCCGGTCGGCCAGCGGTACGGGTACGCCAGCGGCACCCGGTACACCTCGGGCGCGAAGGGGCCGAAACCGTGCTTGTACGGCATGTTCTTGGCCGTCAGCGTCATCGTGAGCAGCGTGCGGCCGTGGTAGCCGTGCTCGAACACGACGACGGCCTGCCTGCCGGTGGCGTGCCTGGCGACCTTGACGGCGTTCTCCACGGCCTCGGCGCCCGAGTTCACCAGGAACGTGCGCTTCTCGTGGTCGCCCGGGGTCAGCTCGTTCAGCTTCTCGCACACCCGGACGTACGACTCGTACGGGGTGACCATGAAACACGTGTGGGTGAAGTCGGCGACCTGCTTCTGGACGCGTTCGACGACCTTGGGGGCGGCGTTGCCGACGTTCGTCACGGCGATGCCGGAGCCGAAGTCGATCAGCGAGTTCCCGTCGGCGTCCTGCACCACGCCGCCGCCGGCGCGGGTGACGAAGACCGGCAGGGTGGTTCCGATGCCGGACGGGACGGCGGCCTGCTTGCGGGCCAGCAGCTCCTGCGACTTGGGGCCTGGGATCGCGGTCACGACGCGCCGCTCCTGGGGAATGCTCATGGCTCGACGCTACGTTGGGCTCCCACCTGCGCCGATAGGTCGATATGTAACACTGAATTGGTTGTCTTTGCCAGAATGGACAAAACCTGCATGCCGCCTTCGCTCCACACCGTGATACGCCGCATGGGCCTCCGGCCGGTGGCCGGAATCCCGGGTCACGCGCGTGGGCTGGACGCGGTGGTGCGGTGGGTGGCGGTCAGCGAGCTCGCGGATCCGACACCCTACCTGGAGGGCGGGGAACTCCTTCTCACCACGGGCATGCGGATGGAAGGCGACCAATCCCAATATGTCGCCCGGCTCGTGGCCCGTGGCGTCGCGGGGCTCGGGTTCGGCGTCGGCGTCTCGCACGAGGAGGTGCCGCCCGCCCTGATCGCCGCCGCCGACGAGGCCGGGCTGCCGCTGCTGGAGGTGCCGCGCGAGACCCCGTTCATGGCGATCGGCAAGGCGGTCAGCGAGCTGCTGGCGGCCGAGCAGTACGAGGAGATCACCCGCGCCTTCGCCGCCCAGGGCCGCCTGACGCGGGCGGCGCTCCGGCCGGAGGGCATGCACGCGGTCATCGACCGGCTCGCCAAGGAGGTCGGCGGCTGGGCGGCGCTGCTGGACGAGTGGGGCGAGGTCCGCCACGCCACCCGCGGCGCCAACACGGACGCCGTCGTGGCCGAACTCACCCGCCTCCGCACGGGCCGCCTCCCCGCCCCGCCCCGCCTCCGGCCACCCGACGACAACCTGGAGTCCGGCCACCGCGCGGGGCTCGGCGGCCCCGAAGGCGCCGGAGGCGGGGAGCCGAGCGGCACCGGCGACATCGAACACGGAGCCGGGGACGCCACGCACGTCAGCGACAGTGCCGCATATGAGGTCGGCGGCACGGCACACGAGGACAGGGGCATCGCGGGCACGGCCGAAGGCACAACGCACGAAGGCCGAGGCGTGACACGCGTGGTCGAGAGCCCTGCACGTGAGACCGGAAGCGCTGAGCGCGCGGGCTGGGGTGTCGGGCGTGCGGGTCCGTTGCCTGCCAGCCTGGCGCTGTCGGGCCCCGGGGAGCACATCGTGGTGCAGCCGCTGGGTGGCGGGGCGCGGCCGCGCGGGTTCTTCGCCGTGGGGGCCAAGGAGCCCTTCTCTCCGGTCACCCACACGGTGATCAACGCCGCCGGATCCCTGCTCACCCTGGCCATGGAGCAGGGCAGGACCCACCTGGAGGCCGAGCGGCGGGCCCGTTCCGCCGTACTGGGGCTCCTTCTCGCCGGCGAGAAGGAGCAGGCCCGCGCGGTGCTGGGGCCGCTCGGCGGGCGGCTCCCTGAGGAGCCGCTGGCGGTGCTGGCGGCGGACGCCGACGCGCTGGAGGCCCTGGAGCCGCACGCGTTCGCGGCGCTGCTCGGTGACGACGGCACCCAGCAGGGGACGCAGGAAGCCAGAGGCTCCCTGGCCGTGGCGCTGGTGGCGGACGCGGTGGCGGAGAAGGCGGCGTTGGAGGCGGACGGGCCGGTGGGTGTCAGCCTGCCGTGCGGTTACGCCCCGGAGGCCCTGTACGGCGCGCTGGACCAGGCCAAGCGCGCGCTGGAAGCCGCCAGATGCGGCTGGGCGCCGGCGCTCGGCGAGGCCTTCGTCGCGGCCACCGGCCGAAGCGGCACACGAGCGACGGGCCGACGTGGCGCAGGGGCGGGCGGCCGAGGGCGGGTCGTGAGGTTCGGGGAGCTGGCCGGGCAGGGGCTGCTCGGGCTGCTCGACCAGGCCGCCGTCCAGACGTTCGCCGCCGCGCTGCTGGCACCCCTCACGGCGTACGGCTCCAAGCCCGACCTGGTCGAGTCGCTACGCGCGTACCTGGACAGCAACGGCCACTGGGACGCGGCGGCGCAGCGGCTCGGCGTGCACCGCCACACCCTGCGTTACCGCATGAAGCGTGTCACGGAGCTGCTGGGCCGCGACCTCGACGACCCGGGAGTGCGAGCCGAGTTGTGGCTCGCACTCGAAGCCACGCGCCGCTGACGGCTACTTGTTGGTGGGGAAGCCCAGGTTCACGCCGCCGTGCGAGGGGTCGAGCCAGCGGGAGGTCACGACCTTGCCGCGGGTGTAGAAGTGCACACCCTCGGTGCCGTGCACGTGCGTGTCGCCGAAGAGCGAGGACTTCCAGCCGCCGAAGCTGTAGAAGGCCATCGGCACCGGGATGGGCACGTTGATGCCGACCATGCCGACCTCGACCTCGTTCTGGAAGCGCCTGGCCGCGCCGCCGTCGTTGGTGAAGATCGCGGTGCCGTTGCCGTACAGGCCGCTGTTGATGATCTCGAGCCCCTCCTCGTAGGAGGACACCCGCACGATCGACAGAACCGGCCCGAAGATCTCGTCCGTGTGCGTCCGCGAGCCCGGCGGCACGTGGTCGAGCACGGTCGGGCCGAGCCAGAAGCCGGGCGTCTCCGCGGCCTTGCCGCCGCCGAGCACGGCCGTCTCGCGGCCGTCCACGACCAGCTTGGCCCCCTCCTCGACGCCGAGGTCGAGGTAGGTGGCGACCTTGTCGCGGTGCACCTCGGTGACGAGCGGTCCCATCTGGGACTTCGGGTCGTCGCCCGGGCCGATCACCAGCTCGTCGACCCGCTCGACGATCTTCTGTACGAGCTCGTCGCCGATCGGGTCGACGGCCAGCACGACGGAGATCGCCATGCACCGCTCCCCCGCCGAGCCGAACCCCGCCGACACGGCCGAGTCCGCCACCAGGTCGAGGTCGGCGTCGGGGAGGACGAGCATGTGGTTCTTGGCGCCGCCGAGGGCCTGTACGCGCTTGCCGTGGGCGGTGCCGGTCTCGTAGACGTACTTGGCGATCGGGGTGGAGCCGACGAACGACACACCGCGCACGTCGGGGTGCTCCAGCAGCCGGTCCACGGCGACCTTGTCACCCTGCACGACGCTGAACACGCCGTCGGGCAGCCCGGCCTCCTTCCAGAGCCGTGCCATGAGCAGCGACGCCGAGGGGTCCTTCTCGGACGGCTTGAGCACGAACGCGTTCCCGCAGGCGATCGCGATCGGGAACATCCACATCGGCACCATGGCCGGGAAGTTGAACGGCGTGATCCCCGCCACGACGCCCAGCGGCTGACGGATCGAGTAGGAGTCGACCCTGGTCGAGACGCCCTCGGAGAAGCCGCCCTTGAGCAGGTGGGGGATCCCGCAGGCGAACTCCACGACCTCGAGGCCGCGGGCCACCTCGCCGAGCGCGTCGGAGTGGACCTTGCCGTGCTCGGAGGAGATCAGCGCGGCCAGTTCGTCGCGGTGCGCGTACATGAGCTCGCGGAAGCGGAACAGCACCTGTGACCGCTTCATCAGCGACGCGTCCCGCCAGGCGGGGAACGCCGCGACGGCGGCCGCGACGGCCGCGTCCACGTCGGCCACGGAGGCGAGGGCCACGTGGCCGCTGACCTCGCCGGTCGCGGGGTTGTAGAGCTCCGCGGCGCGGGCGTCGCCGTCCGCCAGAGCTCCGTTGATCCAATGCTTGACGGACTTCACTGGGCTGCTGCCTCTGCGTTGATGGTTTCCAGGGCGGTGACGATGATGCCGAGGCCCTCGACGGCCTCGTCCACCGTGAGGGTAAGGGGCGGGGCCATGCGGATCGCGGTCCCGTACAGGCCGCCCTTGCCCGCCAGCAGCCCGGCCTTCTTGGTCTCCTCCATGAAGCGGGCGGCCTGGGCGGGGGTCTCCAGCTCGACGGCGAACATCAGGCCCTTGCCGCGCACGCCCTTGACCACGGGCAGGCGCTTGGCGGCCTCCTTGAGGCCGCTGATGATGATCTCGCCGGTACGCGCGGCGTTGGCCTGCAGGTCGTGGTCGAGCACGTAGTCGAGGGTGGCGTTGGCGGCGGCCATGGAGATGGGGTTGCCGCCGAAAGTCGCCAGGCCCACGGCGTGCGGGGCGTCCATGAGGTCGCGGCGCGCCACGACGCCGCCGACCGCGAAGCCGTTGCCGAGTCCCTTGGCGAACGTGATCATGTCGGGGGTCACGCCGTGGTTCTGGATGCCGAAGAACGCGCTGCCGGTGCGGCCCCACCCCGTCTGCACCTCGTCGGAGATGAACAGGATGCCCTGCTCGTCGAGCACCTCCTTGTAGGCGGCGAACAACCCGTCGGGGGCCATCGTGAACCCGCCCACGCCCTGGATCGGCTCGGCGATCAGCGCGGCCACGTCGTTGGAGACCGCGGTGGCCAGCACGTGACGCAGGTCGTCCACGCACGCCTGGATGTACTCGGCGTCCGACATGCCCTTGAACTGGATGAGATGCCGGTCGGCGCCGTGCAGGAACTGCACGTTGAGCGGGGAGAACGAGTTGTTCTTCCAGGAGCGGTTGGAGGTGACGCCGATCGTGCCGAAGCTGCGCCCGTGATAGCTCTGCCGCATGGCGAGCACCTGGTCGGTTTTGCGCGCGTACGTGGCCAGCAGCAGGGCGGTCTCGTTGGCCTCGGTGCCGGAGTTGGTGAAGAAGACCTTGGCGTCGGGGATGCCGGAGAGCCGCGCGATCTTCTCGGCCAGCTCGATCTGGCCGCGCAGCAGGTAGACGGTGCTGGTGTGGACCACTCCGGTGGCGATCTGACGCTCGACCGCCTCGCGCACCTCGGGCACGTCGTACCCGATCATGTTGGTCAGGATGCCGGCGAAGAAGTCCAGATAACTCTTGCCGTCGGCGTCGATGACGCGGTTACCTTTGCCGCTGACGATCTCGATGGGCTCGTTGTAGTTGAGTGCCAACCAGTTGGGCATCACTGCCCGGTGGCGCGCAAGAAGCTCCGACATGCTACTGAGTATCCCTTTTCCCTTACGGGTACTCCCACCTACAACCTGTCGGGGGAGCGCAAATATCCCTTACACCCTGCAAACTACCCGGACTTCCCAAAAGACCAGGTAACACGACAAGATCATCGGCGTGGTACGGAAACTCCTCGCGGGCGCGGCGATCGTGGCGATCGTCGCCTCGATCGCCCTCGCCTGGCTGTCCCCCGACGGGCTGGAGGCGGCGAGTTGGGTGGCGGCGGTCATCGGCGCGGCCGCGACCGTGGCGGCGATCGTCGGCTGGGCCCGGCGCTCCCCCGCCCTCGCGGTGTCCACGCCCGAGCAGCTGGACGCAGCCCGGCAGGTGCTGGCCGATCGGGTGCTGCGGCAGTGGGAGGAGGAGGCGAGGATCCGCGGCCTGTTCTCCCCCGACCCGCTGTCGGTGCGGTGGCGGTTGAGCGAGCGGGAGCTCATGGACCACGCCCGGCACATCACGGCCAACGGGCGGCTTCGCTTCAACGGCGCGACGGACCAGGTCGGCGCCATGGTGCCGGTGCTACGCGAGCTGCGCCGCCCGCGCCTGGTCGTCCTCGGCGAGGCGGGCACGGGGAAGACCACGCTGGCGCTGCTGCTCCTGCGCCGCCTCCTGCTCGACCGCGAGCCGGGCGAGCCGGTGCCGGTCATGCTGACGTTGTCCGGCTGGGACCGCCAGGGCGAACGTTTCCAGGCCTGGCTGGGGCGCCGACTGGCGCAGGACTATCCGGAGTTACGCGCAGACGCGTTCGGCCCCACGGCGGTCAAGGACCTGGTGACGGGCGGCCACGTGCTGCCTATCCTCGACGGCCTGGACGAGCTGCCCGTCCAGCAGCGCGACCGGGTGGTACGGGCGCTCAACTCCCTGCTGACCGACCGGGAGGGCTTCCTGCTGACCTGCCGCACCTCCGAGTTCCGCGAGACCGTGAAGGAGAACGGCGCCCACGTATTGAGCGCCGCGGCGGTCATCGAACCCGAGGACCTCAGCGCCAGGAAGGTGACGGCTTACCTCGCGGCCTGCCTGCCGCCCGACCCGGGCGGGAGCTGGCCGGAGCTGCTGCGCCGCCTGCGGGACCCGCACGACGTCCTGCACAACGCCCTGGACACGGCCTTGATGGTGTGGCTGATCCGCGCAGTGTACATCGACCCCGGCCGGGATCCAGCACCGCTGCTCGATGCCGCCGACGCCGAGTGGGCGCGGCTGCATCTGCTCGACCATGTGGTGCCCGCAGTGACCGCCGCCGACCCCGCGCCGGGTCCTTTCCGCTCCCGCCGGGCCTGGCCGGCGCACCGGGTGCGGCGGTGGCTCACCCTGCTCGCCGCCTCACTGACTGAGCGCGGGACGCGCGATCTGGCCTGGTGGGACCTCCACGACCTGATCGAACGCCGGTGGATCAGGATCGGTCTGGGACTGGTCGCCGGGCTGCTTGCGGCTGTGTCGGGCGGAGCCGGCTGGTGGGCCGCGGGCGGCGGGCCCGGATCCGCGCTCGCGGCAGGCGCCTGCCTGGGCCTGCTGGTGGGGGCCGGGACCGGGATGATGCTGTGGGCCGAAATATGGGACATCGCGCTGGAGGACGCCGGGGAGCTGCTCGACGACGACGCACCGGTCGACCCGGAGGCCGGCACGCTCCGCAGGTTCGTGTTGCCCGGCTTCGCTGCCGCCGTGGGTTTGTGGGCCGGGATCGGGCTCGTCGGCGGCTCGGGCATCTGGCTGGCCGGCCTGTTAGTGACGTGGGGGACTGCCGAGGCATCGCCACCGGAGCTGGCCGAAGGGCTGGCCATGGCATTCTCCTTCTGCCTGCCCCTGTTCGTCACGGCCCTGCTCAGCATGGGGTTCGTCGCATGGGTGCGCCACACGCGCGTGCCGCTGCACCCCGTGGCGTCGACGAGATGGCAGCGCACGCTCGGTCTGACGTTCGCCGGGCTGCTCGCGGTGGCGTGCGCGACCGAGGGCTGGCTGGCGGAACGGCTCATCCTCGCGGGTCCCGACGCGCTCACCCGCGCGGTGGCCGGAGGGGCGGCGGGCGGGATCCTGGTCGCCGTGATCGCCGCCGGTCACTTCGTCTTCTCGCTGCTCGCCTGGCCCGCGTTCGCCGTGGCCAGGGCCCTGTTCGCGCTCTCCGGCCGCCTGCCGTGGCAGCTCATGGCGTTCCTGGCCGACATGCACCGCCTCGGCCTGCTCCGGCAGGCGGGCCGCCTCTACCAGTTCCGCCACGCGGCCCTGCAGGACCGCCTTGCCGACGCCCCTTAGGGGATGTCCCGTCCACCTGGAGGTGTACTTCGCGCCGGTCCGGTACGCCGCGGGAGGCACCCCGAAAGACCACTGGCGGCCGACGCCAGGGACCATGCCGGTCGAGCACCATCGGATCATCTCGAAACGTGAAGGAGAGAGCGAGATGACCGTCACCATCGACCACCGCCCCGAGGCGCCCTCCGGCCCGCCCAAGCTCGACCGCGACCGGCTCCGCCAGGCCCAGGAGGACACCCTGGCGACCCCGCGGATGGACTACAGCCTGCTGGCCAAGATGATGTTCAAGCCCGTCGACATCATGTACGGCAAGAAGGGCTCATACACGAAGTTCGCCATGCTGGAGATCATCGCCCGCGTGCCGTACCAGGCGTGGGAGCGGATGGGCTATTGGGCCGTGCACCGCTACCGGGGACGATCGGCGCTGGCCAGGAAGATCTTCGAGCGGATCGTGGAGGCCCGGGCCGACCAGGACAACGAGCAGTGGCACCTGCTGATCCTGCAGGACCTCGTCCAGCGCACCGGGCAGAGACAGACGTGGCTGCTGCACAGGGGCGCACCGTGGCTGATCGCGTTCTTCTACTACCACGTGTCCTGGATGCTGTTCCTGGTCAGGCCCGAGTGGAGCTACCGGCTGAACGCGGAGTTCGAGGACCACGCCGAGCACGAGTACATGGCCTTCGTGGCCGAGAACCCGGACCTGGACTTCGTGCCCGACCCCGGCACGTACGCCGCCGAGTACGGCCGCTACCGCTCGGTGGCCGACCTGCTCAGGCAGATCGGCCACGACGAGCGCACCCACAAGCTCGACAGCCTGGAGAGCATGCGGGATCCTCGTGTCCGTTAAACCTTGCTGTTCTCCGGCACCGGCACTGGAGCCACGACCGGGCGCAGCACGGCCACCGCGAGCAGCGCGGCGGCCACACAGAACGCGCCCCCGACCCACGAGCCCAGGTGCATGGCCGACGTGAACGCCTGATTGCCGGCCTCTGCGAAGCCCGCCAGATGCGCGCCGCCGATCGACTCCCTGGCGGCGGCGGGCAGGTCGGCCGGCATCTGAGAGGTGTACTGCCCGGCCAGCACGCTGCCCAGGATCGCGATGCTCAGCGCCATGCCGACCTGCTGGACGGTGTCGTTGAGCGCCGAGCCGACGCCGGCGTGCTCCATGGGGATGGCGCTCATGAGCGAGGAGTACGCGGACGGCCCGGCCAGCCCGCCGCCCACACCCATGATCACCAGCCCTGTGAGGAGCGGGAGATATCCGGTGGTCGTGGCCATGACGACGAACCCGCAGGCCATCACCAGCAGCCCCGCCCCGATCAGCGCCCGGTTGCTGACCCTTTTGCCCAGCCCGGCGCCCACGCCGTTGAAGATCGCCGCGGCCACGCCGTAGGGCAGCATGGCGAGGCCCGCCTGCATCTCCCCATAGCCCAGCACGAACTGCAGGTACTGGGTCAGCATCAGCATCACGGCGCCCGCGCCGAACGCCATCAGCAGGATCGAGAACGACGCGCCGCTGAAGTTCCGGTTGGCGAACAGGTGCAGCGGCAGCATCGGCTGAGTCTGCCTGCGCTCCCAGACCACGAACGCGCCCAGCGCGACGACCGCGATGGCGATGCCGATCACGTTCCATTCGCGCTCGATGATGACGTACACGGCCGACGTCAGCCCCACGGTCGACAGCACCACACCGACGGGGTCGATCTTCCGCCCGCTGCTGCGGCTCTCGGGCATGAGCACGACGGCGGCCACGATGGCGACGGCCGCGATCGGGATGTTCAGCAGGAAGACCGAGCCCCACCAGTAGTGCTGCAGCATGAAGCCACCCAGCGTCGGCCCCGACACCATGCCGACCAGGGCCACCGCGCTCCAGGACGCCATCGCCTTGCGCCGCTCCGCCTCGTCGAAGACGGTCATCAGGATCGACAGCGTCGAGGGCATGACGAGCGAGCCGCCGATGCCCATCAAGGCACGGGCGGCGATGAGCTGCCAGGGCTCGGAGACGAGCACAGCCAGAAGGGACGCACCGCCGAAGAACACCAGGCCGATGATCAGGAACCGCCTACGGCCGTACTTGTCGGACAGGCTGCCCGAGGTGAGCAGCAATCCGGCGTAGGCCAGCACGTACGCGTCGATGATCCACTGGATGTCCGACGGGCTCGCGCCCATCTCCTCGTTCAGCGAGGGGATGGCGAGGTTGAGGACGGTGTTGTCCACGACAAGCACCAATAGCGCCAAGCAGAGTACGACGAGAATCCACCAGCGACGGGGGTCTCGTACAGTGTTCGAGTCCACTCGCACAGCGTACGGCAATCATCGTACAGTGTGCGAGTGGATTTATCCTTGAAGGATGACCGGCAAGCAGTTCGCCTCCGTCTGGCTCCGCGAGCCGCGTAAGACCGCGAGCCCGGGGCGCAGCCGCGAGGAGATCGTCAAGGCCTCCCTCGAGCTGCTCGACGCGGAGGGACTCGGTGGGCTCAGCATGCGCAAGCTGGGCGCGAAGCTGAGCGCGGGCGCCACCAGCATCTACTGGTACGTCGCCAACAAGGACGAGCTGCTCGAGCTGGCCTACGACGAAATCTGGGGCGAGATGAGCGTGCCCGACCCCGAGGAGGTGGGCTGGCGCGACGCCGCCTCGGTCCTGGCCCACAGCATGCGCCAGGTGATGCTGCGCCACCCGTGGTCGGCCGACCTGCTCGGGCGCGTGCCCGCGCTCGGCCCCAACGCCCTCCACGTGGCCGACCGGATGCGGGTGATGTTCAGGCACGCGGGGTTCAGCGGGATGGAGATCGACTACGCCGGCGCCGCGCTCACCGCCTTCGTGTACGGCATGACGATCCCGGAGATCGCCTGGAACACCGCGATGTCCGGCCAGACCTACGACGCGGATGAGATGCGCGCGTCGGTGGCCAGGGCCGCCGCCGACTTCCCCGACCTGCTGGAGCGCATCGACATGGACACTGACGAGGATCCGCAGGTCGTTCGCGCCCTGTGTTTCGACTTCGGGCTGGTGTCGGTGCTCGACGGCCTTGAGCGGCGGCTGGCGACGTAGCAGGATTCGGGCATGAGCGAGCGAAGCGAGCGACCCATCGAAAACAGCCGATTTATCGCTCATGCGGCCGACAAAGGCGGCCGCATGAGCGATTTCCGTGCCGCCCGCGATTTCCTCCTCCACGCCGACGCCGCCACCGCCCGCCGCGACTTCCGCTGGCCGGAGCTGGCGGAGTTCAACTGGGCGCTCGACTGGTTCGACGGGGTGCTGGCCGCCGAGACGCCTGACGCCGTCGCGCTCAAGATCGTGGGCGCGAGCAACGCCCGCTACACGTTCGCCGAGTTGTCGGCCCGCTCCAACCAGATCGCGAACTGGCTGCACCAGCAGGGTGTGCGCCGGGGCGACCGGATCCTGCTCATGCTGGGCAACCAGGCGGAGCTGTGGGAGTCGCTGCTGGCCGCGATGAAGCTCGGCGCGGTCATCATCCCGGCCACGACGCTGCTGACGGCCAAGGACATCGCCGAGCGCATCGATCGGGGCGGCGTCTCCCATGTGATCGCCAACGCCGCCGACGCGGGGAAGTTCAGGGCCGGCGAATACACGAAGATCGCTGTGGGCGACGCCTTCAACTGGCTGCCGTACCACGAGGCTTACGAGGCGGGAGAGCACTTCGCGCCCGACGCGCCGACGCGGGCCGGCGACACGCTGCTGCTCTACTTCACCTCGGGCACGACCTCGCAGCCCAAGCTGGTCGAGCACACCCACGCCTCCTATCCGGCCGGGCACCTGTCGACGATGTTCTGGATCGGGCTCAAGCCCGGCGACGTGCATCTCAACGTGTCCTCGCCGGGGTGGGCCAAGCACGCGTGGAGCAACGTCTTCGCCCCCTGGAACGCGGGCGCGACCGTGCTGATCCACGACTACCAGCGCTTCTCCGCCCCGGCGCTGCTCGAGGTGCTGCGGGACGAGCGGGTCACCACGTTCTGCGCGCCGCCGACCGTCTGGCGGATGCTCATCCAGGAGGACCTGGCGGCGTGGAAGCGAACGTTCGGGCCCGAGAGCGGTAGCTCGCGTGACCAGCGAGGGCCAAGTGAGCACGACCATGAACCGCAGCTGCCCCTGCGTACGGCGGTGGCCGCCGGCGAGCCGCTCAACCCGGAGATCATCGACCAGGTGGCCAAGGCGTGGGGCATCACGATCAGGGACGGCTACGGCCAGACCGAGACCACCGCGCAGATCGGCAACGCGCCGGATGAGCCGGTCAGGCCCGGATCGATGGGGCGTCCGCTGCCCGGTTACGACGTCGTGCTCATCGACCCGGTCACCGACGAGCCTGGGGACGACGGCGAGATCTGCCTGCCTCTGGACGACCGCCGCCCCCTTGGCCTCATGTCCGGATATGTCGGTGGATCGAGTGATGCGATGCGCGCCGGGTTCTACCACACCGGTGACGTCGCCACCCGCGACCAGGACGGCTACATCACCTACGTGGGCAGGACCGACGACGTCTTCAAGGCCTCCGACTACCGCATCTCGCCGTTCGAGCTGGAGAGCGTGCTGCTGGAGCACGCGGCCGTGGCCGAGGCGGCGGTGGTGCCCGCCCCCGATCCGGTACGACTGGCCGTACCGAAGGCTTATGTGACGCTCGCGCCCGGGTTCGAACCGGACGAGGCGACCGCGCGGTCGATCTTCGAGCACTGCCGCAGGGAGCTGGCCCCCTACAAGCGGGTGCGGCGGCTGGAGTTCGACGAGCTGCCCAAGACGATCTCCGGCAAGATCCGCCGGGTCGAGCTGCGGGTGCGGGAGCCTCGGCGGGAATACCGGGAGGAGGACCTCAACCAGTGACAAAGCGTAAATGGGCGCATGGCCGTTCTTACAGTCTGATCGGCTAGGCTCTGCCCCGTGTTGCCCACCATCGCCGACGTCCTCGCCCTGGAGACCGTACGCCGGGGCAGCCCGCGTGTGGTCGCGGGCGCCGACCGGCTCGACACCAAGGTGCGGTGGGTGCACGTCGGCGAGATCGCGGACATCGCCCACCTGCTGCGCGGAGGTGAGCTGGTGCTCACCACTGGCGTCGCGCTTCCCGAGGACCCGGAGAAGCTCGCCGACTACATCGGCGAGCTTTCCTCTGTAGGCGCCTCCGGGCTGATCGTGGAGCTGGGCCGCAGGTTCGTCCGCGAGCTGCCGCGTGCCGTGGTCAAGACGGCCGAGGAGCACGGCCTGCCGGTCATCGTGCTGACCCGCGAGACGCCGTTCGTGCAGATCACGGAGTCCGTGCACTCCCGGATCATCGACATCCAGCTGGAGGAGCTGCGGGCCTCCGAGCAGCTTCACGAGGTCTTCACCGAGCTGTCGGTCGAGGGCGCGTCTCCCGCCGAGGTGCTCGCCCAGGTGTCCAGGCTGTCCAACCGGCCCGTGCTGCTGGAGAACCTCGCGCACCAGGTGCTGGCCTGCGAGTCCGCCG